>SSGT01000127.1 GCA_008017065.1 Crocinitomicaceae bacterium | reverse complement strand
GCTGGATTTTGAAACAACGGATTGTCGTTGAATTGAGACCAATGAATGTCTTGTGCTTTACTCTGAAAAGCAAAAAGTAATAGTAAGGAAATCAACCCAAAAGACTTCAAAGCTGTAGTTTTAGAAGTTGAATATACAAAAAAATGAGAAGAAACAAGAAAATAAAAAATTGTTTCGTGTTACGGTTTAAGAAAACAATAGCCACACAAGCACGCCAAGCAAGACGATAAACAAGGCCATTTTTGGATCTTTGTAGAGCTGCTTTTTGGGTCGACGCACCAATTTTCGGTGTTGCTTCGACAAGGCATTGAAATTCTTGTGACGCGCTATTTGTTCTGGCGAAGGTTCATTCGTTTTTTTTGCTGATGTATGTGTAAACTTTCTCATACGTTTATTTCCATTGTTTTTGAATTTTCTCAATCAAGCGGTAAATCCGCATCTTGGCATTGGCTTCTGAAATATCGTAAATTGCAGCAATCTCCTTGAAACTCATTTCTTGAAAAAAGCGCAATTCAATTAAATCCATTTGCTCTGCCTCTAGCGCATTGATACACGCAATCAACTTCTCTTGATCCTCCTCCGTCATTGTATTCGGAACGTCGGTTTCCTCAAAAAGCGCAAGCAATTGATTCTCCTGAATTTCAATTTCGCGGGTTTGCTTTTCCTTTCTGAAAAATAGATTGACTTCATTTTGAGCGATTCTGTAAAGCCATGAACTAAACGGAAAACCCCGATCTTCGTAGCGGTGCAAATGCATCATGGCTTTCAAAAATGTTTGCTGGGTCAAATCTGCAGCTGCAGCTTCATCGCCCCCCAAGCGTTTGAACACGAAACGAAAAATCGTCTCAAAATAGTTTTCATACAACACTCCAAAATGCTGTTGGTCTTTCTTCGCCCAAGCAATCTGCTCACGCTCGCTCAGTGGCTGTCTTAGTTTCTTTCGTGTAAACAAAATCTGTCGTTTTGGAAGTAAATACAACCTGCGCAAAAAGTAACGCCTTTTGTTCTTAAAAATAATTGTAAATCTGCACACGAAGTCAATTATTTCCAACTCGCTTGAAAATCGAATAATTAAAAACACCACAAGACATTAACTATCAATCTATTAAAATTGAGAATAGTCACTATTGATTTTATTGATAGAAGTATCGAAAAATCAAATTTTTATCCAGCGTCAATTGACCTAACTTTGACAAGGGTGAATAGCTTGCTGCTGAAAACACGTCGTTGCTTCGATAGTGGCACAAGGTATTTATCCAAAACAGGAACTAGTACAACGTGTAAAACAAAAATTATGAAGAAAGTAATCATTTCATTGGCCATTTTGCTTGCTTACCAAGCAAATGCTCAAAAAAAGAAAGAGACTGCCGAATCGGGAAAATGTCCTGTGATGCACACCGCGCCAGCAAGCACCGAAGCTGGAACACAACAACAACCTGCGAATCCACATGCAGGAGCGACAACCAACGCCGATTGGTGGCCAAACCAATTAAACTTGAGTGTTTTACGTCAAAACTCGTCGCTCTCGGATCCGATGGGACCCAACTTCAATTACAGCGAACAGTTTAAAAAACTCGACTATTTTGCGTTGAAAAAAGACATCGAAAAAGTGTTGACCCAATCGCAAGATTGGTGGCCGGCTGATTTTGGGAATTACGGTCCGTTGTTTATTCGCATGGCATGGCACAGTGCGGGAACTTACCGTACAGGCGACGGTCGCGGAGGTTCTTCTGCTGGACAGCAACGTTTTGCACCGCTCAACAGTTGGCCCGACAATGGCAACTTAGACAAAGCGCGTCGGTTATTGTGGCCAATCAAACAGAAATATGGCAATCAAATTTCATGGGCCGATTTGATGATTCTTGCTGGAAACGTTTCGCTTGAATCCATGGGCTTCAAGACGTTTGGATTCGCTGGTGGTCGCGTGGATGTGTGGGAACCAGAATCCAATGTGTATTGGGGAAAGGAAAAAAAATGGTTGGACGACAACCGCTACGCGGAAGGACGTAAATTGGAAAATCCATTGGCAGCTGTGCAAATGGGATTGATTTATGTGAATCCTGAGGGACCAAACGGAAACCCAGATCCGATTGCAGCAGCGAAAGACATTCGTGAAACCTTTGCCCGCATGGGGATGAACGACGAAGAAACCGTTGCGTTGATTGCCGGTGGCCACACCTTGGGAAAAACACACGGCGCTGGTCCCGCTTCTCACGTAGGACCTGAACCAGAAGCTGCACCGATCGAAGAACAAGGGTTGGGTTGGAAAAGTACCTACAAATCTGGAAAAGGAGTGGATGCAATTACGTCTGGCTTGGAAGTGACGTGGACAACAACACCTGCAAAATGGAGTCACGATTATTTGACTTTGCTCTACAAATACGAATGGGAACTCACGAAAAGTCCAGCAGGAGCACATCAATGGGTTGCCAAAAATGCAAAAGCGACGATTCCAAATGCCTTTGATTCCACCAAAAAGCAGTTGCCAACGATGCTAACCACCGACTTATCGTTGCGCTACGATCCTGCGTATGATGTAATTTCAAGAAAATTCTTGGCAGATCCAGCAGCGTTCAACGACGCATTTGCACGAGCTTGGTTCAAATTAACGCACCGAGACATGGGACCAAGTACTCGCTATTTAGGACCAGAAGTTCCGAAAGAACAATTGATTTGGCAAGACCCAATTCCGGCGGTCAATCACGTGTTGGTCGACGCCAAAGACATCGAAGCACTGAAAGCAACTATCTTGAAATCGGGATTAACGAGCAATGAATTGATCGAAACGGCTTGGGCTTCTGCCTCCACATTCCGAGGTTCTGACAAACGCGGAGGTGCAAACGGTGCGCGAATTCGCCTCGAGCCACAAAGACAATGGGAAGTAAATAATCCTACGCAATTGAACAAGGTTTTGACAGCATTGGAAAAAATTCAAGCAGAATTCAACGCAAAATCAACCTCGAAAAAAGTTTCACTGGCCGATTTAATTGTGTTAGGTGGAAATGCTGCGATTGAAGAAGCAGCTAAAAAAGCAGGAGTTGCAGTGAGTGTGCCGTTCACACCCGGCAGAATGGACGCTACGCAAGAACAAACCGATGTAAAAAACATGGCGGTACTTGAGCCAATGGCCGACGGTTTCAGAAATTATACCAAAACACAATACACCGTTCCAACGGAAGAATTGCTGGTGGACAAAGCACAATTGTTGACTTTGACCGTTCCTGAAATGACCGTTCTTGTTGGAGGAATGCGTGTACTAAACACCAATTTTGATGGTTCGAAACACGGTGTTTTCACCTTGCGCCCAGGAACACTCTCAACTGATTTCTTTGTCAATTTGTTGGACATGAACACCGAATGGAAAGCGATTTCTGACTCGAAAGAAGTTTTTCAAGGAAAAGACCGCGTGACGGGAAAAGTGAAATGGACGGCAACACGCGCTGATTTGATTTTTGGTTCAAATTCCGAATTGAGAGCGTTGGCAGAAGTGTATGCGAGTGCCGATGCGAACGAAAAATTTGTCAGAGATTTTATCGCCGCTTGGACGAAAGTGATGAACTTGGATCGTTTTGATGTGAAAAAATAAAACAAAACTCCATAAAAAAGGCTAATGAATCCATTTTTCATTAGCCTTTTTTTATGAAATTAAATTGCTACTTCAACCACTTCAAATTGCGGCTGTAGAGAAATACAAAAATGGTTGCAATCACTCCGAACAACCCCAAGTAAAAAGTAGGCACTTGATCGATTGGAGCGCTAGCATAAATACTAAACAAGGACAGAATGTTGTAAATGATGTACAAATGAAATCCCAATTTTCGGCCCTTTAACATCGAGACTACTCCTACAAACCCCAAGGAATAAATTCCGAGATTGAGCAATTTATCGGTGTAGAAATTGGCATTTGTGTACACCGCGAGTTGCATGATTTTAAAGATCGTTTCTGCCCATTCGCTTTCCCCCATTTCTTGCAACTGCTGTGCACTTTGCGCGCTACCTGCCAATGTTGCCTCCAAGTCGGCTGCACTCATCGGTCCAGAGAGTAGACCCAATACACTCGAAAGAATTCCGAAACCAATTGTAATCAAGCTCAAAATGCCCAAAACCGTCAAAAATACCGGTCGTTTTGGTTGACGATCCATTTTTACAGCTTCCATAAATCCAACTTTACAAAGTTTTTACTTGCTGCAATGTGCGGATGCAAATACACATCTTGTTCCATATACGGCACCACGTTGCGGTAGGAAGCTACGATTTTTTCAACCGCTTCCGAACTTCGAAGTGGTCGTCTAAATTCAAGCGCTTGACACGCATTCATCAACTCAATTCCTTGGATGGTGAATAAATTTTCCAACACGCGATACAACTTCGTCCCTGCATTCGATCCCATACTCACATGGTCTTCTTGTCCGTTGGAAGAATCAATTGTATCAACGCTTGCTGGCATACACAACTGCTTGTTTTGACTAACGATCGACGCAGCGGTGTATTGCGGAATCATGAATCCTGAATTCAACCCTGGTTTTGCCACTAAAAATGCAGGAAGGTTTCGGGTTCCTGAAATTAATTTATAAACCCTTCGCTCCGAAATACTACCCATTTCAGCCATAGCGATCGCTAAAAAATCCATCGTGATAGCAAGCGGTTGTCCGTGGAAATTTCCTGCAGAAACAACTAAATTTTCGTCTGGAAAAATCGTTGGATTATCCGTCACCGCATTGATTTCATTTTCAATAATACCAGCTGCATATTCAATCGCATCGTAACTTGCGCCGTGTACCTGTGGAATGCATCGAAACGAATACGGGTCTTGCACATGTGCTTTTGCCTGCTCAACGATCTCACTTCCTACCAGCAATTCACGCATGATTTCGGCTGTAATGATCTGTCCTTTCTGCTTGCGAATTTCATTCACCGACACACTAAATGGCTCGATTCTCCCGTCATAACCTTCCAACGAAATAGCAGCAATTTGATTGAACTGCTTCCACAACTTGCGCGAAGCAGCAACTGCATACGAACCGTAACTACTCATAAATTGCGTTCCGTTCAACAACGCCAAACCTTCTTTGGATTGCAATACAATTGGTTCCAACTGAAACTTTTCGTTCAGTGCTTTCCCCGTCATTTTCACGCCATCCACATACGCTTCGCCTTCACCCAGCAAGGGCAACGACAAATGTGCTAACGGCGCAAGATCACCCGATGCGCCCAAACTTCCTTGTTGGTATACAACCGGGTAAATTCCTTGGTTGAAAAAGAAAATCAAACGCTCTACCGTTTCAAGTTGCACGCCAGAATGACCGTGGGAAAGTCCTAAAACCTTCAACAACAACATCCGTTTTACCAAATGCGTAGGCACTTCTTCCTCCGCTCCACACGCATGTGACAATACGAGGTTCGTTTGCAGTTGTGTCAAATCCGAGGAAG
>SSGT01000051.1 GCA_008017065.1 Crocinitomicaceae bacterium | reverse complement strand
GTGAATACAAATGCGCAAGCGTTCTTGACCCTCCGGCACGGTTGGACTCAAAATGGCTTTCACTGCAAAATGCTTGTTTTGTAAATAGGCTGCTTTCGATAACGCATGATCAATTCCGGGGAAAAGCAAAACTTGAATCGGTGATCGTTCATCGCTGATATTGATTCCCGTCCCCATCAACTTTCTGAAAAGTTGGATGTTTTGTTGCAGTTGCTCTCGATTTTCATCACTCAAACTTTGCTCGATTTGATGTTGGATGTGCGCATATTGATAGGGTGGAAGTGCTGTCGTGTAAATAAAGGAACGTGCAAAATTGATGAGGTACGAATTCAGTTCAGACGCTCCCAACACTGCTGCTCCATGCGTTCCATAGGCTTTTCCAAAAGTAATAATGCGTGCAAAGGTTTGTTTTAGGATTCCAGTTTCAGAACACAGTCCTTTTCCTTTTGCGCCAAAAATACCGCAAGCATGTGCTTCGTCGACCACAAGTAACGCGTTTTTTTGCGTACAAATCTCCGCAATTTCCGCAAGTGGTGCAATGTCTCCGTCCATGGAATAGAGTGATTCAATCGCCACAAAAACGGTTCCCGTGGTACGATTGATTTTCCGTATTAAATCGGTGCAGTCGTTGTGTTTGAACGAAAACGATTGCGCATTACTCAAGCGAATTCCGTCACGAACCGAAGCGTGAATCAATTCATCGTACACAATAAAATCGCCGCGTTGCGGAACAGAAGAGAAAAAACCGAGATTGGCATCATAGCCGGAATTAAATACCAAGGCACTTTCCGATTCAAAAAAATCAGCCATCCAAGTTTCGGTAGTTTCTGCTTCGGTGGAATTGCCTGAAATCAATCGTGAACCTGAACTTCCAGTAGGAACCATCCACTGTTTTTCGATTTGGCGGGTTAATCCCAAATAGTCGTTGGAAAAGAAATCGATCGCTCCTGAAAACAACGAAAGGGAGCGTACACTCCCTCTGTTCATTCGATCTTCTAATTTTTGTTGAAACTTCAACATCGTTTTTTATAGCTTGGATTCAATTAAGCAACCGTTACTTTTCGTGGTTCAAATCCTTTCGCTTTGGCGTCTTCCAATTGTTGTGCGCGCGCGGCTTCTTTCGCTTTGCGTGCTTCGATGATCGGATCGGGCAATGTTTCTGGTTTTTCGCCTTCTGTAAATGCAGCTTTTGGGATCAATCCAAGGATTTCAAACATTTCTTTGTCCTCGTTGAATTCTGGATTTGGAGTTGTTAATAATTTATCTCCAGCGAAAATCGAACCTGCTCCCGCCAAGAAACAAAGCGCTTGACCTTCCATGTTCATTTTGGTTCTTCCTGCGGATAATCGTACTACAGCTTCTGGAAAAACAATGCGCGTAGTAGCCACCATACGAATCATTTCCCATTGCTCAATTGGTTTTTGGTTTTCCAACGGTGTTCCTTCAACCGCTACCAACGCATTGATTGGAATCGAATTAGGAGGAGTTTCCATCTGCATGTAGCTCATCAACATTCCCATGCGGTCTTCCACCGCTTCACCCATCCCAATAATTCCACCCGAGCAAACTGTAATTCCTGCTTTTCGAGCGTTTTCGATGGTATTTAATCGATCTTCGTATTCACGGGTTGAAATAACATCCCCGTAAAATTCAGGCGACGTATCTAAGTTGTGATTGTATGCAAAAAGTCCCGCATTTTTTAATCGTTTTGCTTGGTCTTCGTTCATCATTCCCAACGTACAGCAAACTTCCATGTCCAAGTTGTTTACCGCTTGTACCATTTCAATCACGTTGTCAAAATCCTTGTTGTCGCGCACTTCTCTCCATGCAGCACCCATACAAAGACGAGATGAACCATTCGCTTTGGCGTTTTTAGCTTGCTCAATCACCGAGTCTACCGTCATCAATTTATGTGCCTCCACATCTGTGTGGTAACGCGCTGCTTGTGGACAATAGCCGCAATCTTCTGCACATCCTCCTGTTTTGATGCTCAACAACGAAGACATTTGAACTTCTCGTGGATTGTGGTATTGACGGTGAATACTCGCTGCTTCAAAAACCAATTCCAACAACGGTTTGTTGTACAAAGCAACTAAATCTACTTTTGTTTTGTATGCTGGGTTCACTTTCATCTCTTTCGATATTTTGAGTGCAAATATAATGAATGACTTTCAGAATGAAATCGTTTCTAAATGTCGAAATATACGAAATGGAAGCTATTTGAAGCGTATTTTAAGTAAATAAACCCTCGAAATGCTTCAAAAACAACGTCTTTACAAATAAAACTCAACTAAAATTTGTGACCACTTGTCCATTTCGAGGGTTGAAAACAAACTGTTCGTAGGACTTTGGAATCCTTAAAAAGTTACAATTGGGATTATTTTTTTTTTGAAAAATTGAAATCAACAATCGACTTCAATAATTTTTGTTTACTACGATGAAAGGGAGCTAGGTTTTGATGAAAAAAAAGTTCTTATCGTTATTTTTTAGAATATGTAGCTGTTTTTCTAGCCTTTTTTCCTAAAAAAAACCTTAATTTCGCACACGTCCTCTGGGGCATTTGCAAATCGAAAATATGGAAAAAGTAGAACCTTACAAGCCAGTAAATAAAGTTAGAATCGTTACTGCCGCATCGCTTTTTGATGGGCACGATGCTGCGATCAATATCATGCGTAGAATCATCCAAGCTACTGGATGTGAAGTGATTCACTTGGGACATGATCGCTCTGTGGAAGAAGTGGTGAATTGTGCAATCCAAGAAGACGCTCAAGCCATCGCGATGACTTCGTATCAAGGTGGACATACGGAATATTTCAAATACATGTATGATTTATTGCGTGAAAAAGGAGCGCCACACATCAAGATTTTTGGTGGAGGTGGAGGAACGATCTTACCCGCTGAAATTGAAGAGTTGGAGGCGTATGGAATTACACGTTTGTATCATCCCGACCACGGCCGCGCGATGGGATTACAAGGTATGATCAACGACATGATTCAACGGTGCGATTTTCCGGTAGGAACGGGCTTGACCAATGAAGTGAGTTTACTTGCCGCTAAAAATGTACCTGCGATTGCGCGTGTGATTTCAGCTGCTGAAAACTATCCGCAAGAATCGGAAAAACTCTTGGAAGAAGTACATGCAATTGCAGAAAAAAATGATGTTCCTGTTCTCGGGATCACTGGAACGGGTGGTGCTGGAAAATCTTCGTTGGTGGACGAGTTGGTTCGTCGTTTCTTGATCGACTTTCCAGACAAAGAAATCGCGGTTGTTTCCGTGGATCCTTCCAAACGAAAAACCGGAGGAGCGTTGTTGGGCGATCGTATTCGCATGAATTCCATCAAAAGTGATCGCGTTTACATGCGTTCGTTGGCAACACGTCAATCCAATTTGGCCTTGTCAAAGCACGTTGCAGAAGCCATTTTGGTCTTGAAAGCAGCCAATTACGATTTGATCATTTTGGAAACTTCTGGGATCGGTCAATCGGATACCGAAATTTTGGATCACTCCGATGTTTCGTTGTACGTAATGACACCTGAATATGGTGCAGCAACACAGTTGGAAAAAATCGATATGTTGGATTTTGCGGATGTCATCGCGTTGAATAAATTCGACAAACGTGGTGCATTGGATGCATTGCGCGATGTACGAAAACAATACCAACGCAATCATAATTTGTGGGATGAATCCGTAGATTCGATGCCTGTTCACGGAACAATCGCTTCGCAGTTCAACGATCCCGGAATGAATTCGTTGTACAAAGTGATTATCGATAAAGTGAAAGAACGTACTGGCGCTTCCTTGGAATCTTCGTTTCAAATCACGAAAGAAATGTCCGAAAAGATTTTCGTCATTCCACCAGATCGAACGCGTTATTTATCAGAGATTTCCGAAAACAACCGTGCGTATGATAAATGGGTCAATCAACAAGTTGAAGTAGCGGAGAAATTATACGGTTTATCAAAATCCATCGAAACCTTGAAAGATTCGAGTTTTGATGACAAAGATCGGTTGATCAAAGGATTGCAAGAATCGTTTGAGCAAGTGAAGTTGGAATTTGATCCCAAAAACTGGGCAATTTTGGAGAATTGGGAGGCGAAAAAAGCCATGTACAAAAATCCCGTTTTTGAATTTAAAGTACGTGACAAAGTATTAAAATTAGATACGCACACCGAATCGCTTTCGCATTCTCAAATCCCGAAAGTAGTGCTTCCAAAGTACCAATCGTGGGGCGATATTTTGAGATGGAATTTGCAGGAAAATGTTCCGGGAGAATTTCCATACACAGCTGGTTTGTTCCCTTTCAAACGAGAAGGCGAAGATCCAACTCGTATGTTTGCGGGTGAAGGTGGGCCAGAGCGTACCAATAAACGTTTCCACTACGTAAGTTTAGGAATGCCAGCCAAACGTTTATCAACGGCTTTCGATTCAGTGACTTTGTATGGAAATGATCCTGATTTACGTCCCGATATTTACGGAAAAATCGGAAATTCAGGAGTTTCAATTTGCTGTCTTGATGATGCGAAAAAATTGTATTCCGGTTTTGATTTGAGTCACCCAATGACTTCCGTTTCCATGACAATCAACGGTCCTGCACCGATGTTGTTGGGATTCTTTATGAACGCAGCGATCGACCAAAACTGTGAAAAATACATCAAAGCAAACGGACTAGAAGCAGAAATTGAAGCGAAAATCAAAGCAATTTACGATGCAAAAGGAACGGTTCGACCAGCGTATCAAGGTGAACTTCCACAAGGAAACGATGGGTTGGGTTTGATGTTGTTGGGTGTTACGGGAGATCAAGTGTTGCCTGCGGATGTGTACGAAAAAATCAAAGCAGAAACCTTGATGCAAGTGCGCGGAACGGTGCAAGCGGATATTTTGAAAGAAGATCAAGCGCAAAATACCTGTATTTTCTCCACTGAATTCGCATTGCGATTGATGGGAGACGTGCAACAATATTTCATCGACAAAGGAGTTCGAAATTTCTATTCTGTTTCGATTTCGGGTTACCACATTGCGGAAGCAGGAGCGAATCCGATCACGCAATTGGCGTTTACCTTGGCAAATGGATTCACGTATGTAGAATACTACCTGAGTCGCGGAATGAATATCAATGATTTTGGACCGAATTTATCGTTCTTCTTTTCCAATGGAATCGATCCAGAATATGCGGTAATCGGTCGTGTTGCGCGTAAAATTTGGGCAAAAGCCATGGCGAAGAAATACGGCGCAAATTCCCGTGCACAGATGTTGAAATACCACATTCAAACTTCGGGAAGATCGCTTCACGCGCAAGAAATTGATTTCAACGACATTCGTACTACCTTGCAAGCGTTGTATGCTATTTATGACAATTGCAACTCACTTCATACGAATGCATACGACGAAGCAATCACTACACCGACCGAAGAATCCGTGCGAAGAGCGATGGCGATTCAGTTGATCATCAACCGTGAATTGGGATTGGCAAAAAATGAAAATCCATTGCAAGGTTCGTTCATCATTGATGAATTGACGGAATTGGTGGAAGAAGCTGTTTTGATGGAATTTGATCGAATCACTGAAAGAGGAGGTGTATTGGGTGCAATGGAAACGATGTACCAACGGTCTAAAATTCAAGAAGAATCGTTGTACTACGAAACGTTGAAACATACGGGTGAATTTCCAATCATTGGTGTGAATACCTTCTTGAGTTCGAAAGGTTCACCAACGGTAGAGCCGAAAGAAGTGATTCGTGCAACGGAAGAGGAAAAACAATATCAGATTTCCATGTTGTCGGCATTGCACAGTGGAAACAAGGAGTTGACTGCGAAAAACATCGAGAAAGTACAAGAAGCTGCCGTTCAGAATCAGAATATGTTTGAGCAATTGATGGAAACGTGTAAAACAGCTTCGTTGGGTCAAATTACACAAGCGTTGTTTGAAGTTGGTGGACAATATCGTCGCAATATGTAATGGACAAAAACACCTAAAAATAGACAGCAGTGAGGGGTTCTTACTGCTGTTTTTTATTCCAAGATATTTAAATTGAGTTTCAAACTAAAATAACCTGCTTCGTACGTGTAAAATACGTATTTTTGGGTGCGTTGATCGATATTGTGTTCGAAATGAATCGAATAGAGATGTTGAAACGTACGTTTTGAAACATAACACCAAACACTGCATGAGAAATAGATCATTAACAAAAGGTGAAATTGGATTTACAGTTTTCTTGATGCTCTTTTGTTTTCTGTTTGTTTTTGTTGAACTGATGAACAACAAGCTTTGGACCAATGATTTCCGTGTATATTAT
>SSGT01000018.1 GCA_008017065.1 Crocinitomicaceae bacterium | reverse complement strand
TTTTTTTTTGATTATAGATCCGAAAAAAGTAGGACAATTACCTTTTGTTTATCTACGCTTAATTCGATTATGCGAGTTTTACACCAAACAAATATCCAACTGTAGCAGAAAGTACCATCGCGATTGTACCCCAAATGGTAATACGCGTAATTGCTTTAAAAACATTTGAACCACCCGTCTTTGCAGCAGTTGCGCCTAAAATCATCAAGAAGAAGATGGTAGATCCATACAACCAATATTCCATTCCTTTGACCGGTGCAAAAAGTACAACCAACAACGGTAAAATACCACCCACGGTAAATGCTCCACCCGAGGCAATTGCTGCTTGAATTGGATTCGCCTGACTGATTTCATTAATTCCTAACTCATCTCGGATGTGCGTTCCCAACGCGTCAAACTCCGTGAGTTCTTTCGCTACTTGCAAGGCTGTTTCTTTTTTTAACCCTCGTTTTTCATAGATCTGCGCTAAAATTTCAAGTTCTACCTCGGGCATTTCTTTCAATTCTTTCTTTTCGCGTTCTATGTCTGCTTTTTCAGTATCGGTTTGTGAACTAACGGAAACATACTCCCCTGCCGACATCGACAATGCTCCTGCAACGAGTCCGGCAATTGTTGCTAATAAAATGGGTTCTCTCGATGAACTTGCAGCAGCAACACCAATTGCCAAGCTGGAAATTGAAATTATTCCGTCGTTGGCACCCAAAACAGCTGCTCTTAACCAATTGCTTCGATGGATGTAATGATTGTCTAAATAATTTTCAATTGTTACCATCGTACGTATTTTATATTCGAAGCGCATTTCATTCGTTGAATCACTTGTCACTTCAGAATGCGTTATTCAAATATAGCGAATATTACAACGTGAATTTACACAGCATCAATTAAGATCTGATCAATTGTGCGTTAACATCGTACATGAATTCAAAACGAAATCGCATTCTAAAAATTGAAGTTTTCCTTTTCAACCTGAGATTTTGTAGAATTAGCACGATATCGAATCAAAACAAAAACGGAGGCAAGGTATAGAATTTACAATTGCATTTCTCCCAAAAAGCAGTCTGATATATACTCTCTTTTGGGAACCCAAATCTATTATTGAATTTGTCTATTTCAACTTCGTTTGTATATTGAACGCTTTCTACAAATATTTCCTCTACGTTCTCTATTCTGGTAAATTCTTTGTCAGTGTCACGTTTAAAATCATATTTTCTAGAGATCTTGGAATAAACCAAATCATCGAAATTACCTTTCATAAAATTAGAATCGTTTTCACTTATTTTAAATACCAAGGTAATATCAAAACTTAAATAATGAACTTCATATTTAGGTGCTTTTCTTGATGTACCAGAAATTTTATCGTTTATAGAATAGGTGACAAAATTGGAATCTTTTTCAATGGTGCCGATTTTTATATTTTTTTTGGTCAGGATATGAATTGTTCCGTCATTTTGGTAGCTCAGCCTTAAATTGTTGCGCTTGAAGTATTTTTCAGGCAAATACTCTGTCAATGGTGGTGGAACTCTGGCAAGTGCAAAGATAATCATATAGCTTCTTTGTTTTATATCATTGACATAAGCAGAGTCCGTATATGTTCTATGGTCTTTGAGCATTTTTTGGTATTTCAATTTATTGGTTTTGGTTAAGTAATCCACTAAACCATCGGTGTAGTAGATTAAACTGTCGTCATTCAATTGGTAACTTCTATAACAGGCGTTAATCGTTTGATACTGCTTCGTTTTTTCTGACGTAAGGTTGAATTCTGGTAATAGTTGGGCTTTGTTAGAGAGCACTATGGTATCATTCCTGTTGATATTGTGTCTCAAGATCCATTTCGTATCGTAGCCTGCATGTTTAAAATAGATCGTATCCGAAGCTTTTCGGTTTTCGATCTTACTCCATTCTACCAAACCATTTTTATCTGATTGAGCAAGTAAAATTTGCTTGCTCGCATATACTTTGACAGCAGACACAGGCAAGTTGGATTCATTTATCACTGTTATTTGGCAGAAAAGATTACCGTAAATGACCCATAAAAAGGACGAAAATATTAATTTCATATTGTGTAAAATATAAGAAGAGTTACAAAGTCAAAAATTCATTAAATCTAAATTCAACAGTCAACTTAAAGCTATTTTAGAAGGAAAAACTATAGTTCACAGAAGGAATAATAGGAAATAATGTGAGTTGATTCAATTTAACTACATTTTGTTTGTTCTTTTTAAAAAAGTAGAAAAATGGGTTTTGCTGGTAAGTGGTTGCCTTTTTCGACAGTGTGAAAATATTTTTTTTTAATCAACTCCTGAATAGATTTTTAAATTTATTTCAAAAACTCTGTTTTATTTAATCTAAGTCATCAACAGGAAAGGACTTGCCGAAATGGTCTTTATTTAGTCATAAAATTTCCGCTCATACCTCATAAAACTGTACCTTTGCAAAGTAAGGCTAGAACTTTACTTGTAAAGGAGGTGTTTGAAGACAGTATGTTTTTGAGTATCTCCTTTCTTTTTGGTAATTTATTTTTTCCAAAACTAAAAATAAAAAGCAGAAGATAAATGACTTGGAATTACGCCAAACTCAACATATTAAATTAATACTCGTATTGTTAATTTAAACTCACTATAAGTAGTGATAAACGATTCACTACTTATAGTGAGTCTAAAATTGACAAAAACAAAAAATGCACTGATAAACAAGCATTTGAAGAAAAAGAAACAGACCTAAAAGTCAAATAGTTAATATTTGTTAATATTTAGTTTTATCCAAAAAAAATCCCCGCTCCCAATCGAACGGGGAATTATCATTAGATTTTATGACTTCAAGATGTTAAGAACAGACCACTTCAAAATTTCCGCAAATCTTCAAAATTCGCGATAATCAAAAGTCTAAAGTCTTAAAATCTTAAAATCCTATCATCTTAATATCTCTTTACGCTTCTTTCTTCTCTGGTTTAGGCAACAAGACTTTACGAGAAAGTTTCCATTTCTTCGTTTTTTCGTCTTTACCCATTACCTTGAAACGAACCACGTCGCCTTCTTTGCAAACGTCTTCCATTTTCGCAATTTTGTCCCAGTTGAATTCTGAAATGTGGATCAAACCATCTGTACCTGGAAGAATCTCAACGAAGCATCCGTACGCTTGTAATGATTTGATTTTTCCTTCGTACTCTACGCCTACTTCAACCGTTGGAGGGAATGCAATTTGTTTGATTCGAGTCACTGCTGCTTTCATGTCGTCACCGTTGTTTGACATAACTTGCACACGACCTTCACCACCTTCCAATTCTTCGATTGTAATTACCGTATTCGTTTCTTTTTGCATCGCTTGGATGATTTTTCCACCAGGTCCGATGATCGCACCAATCATTTCGTTCGGAACGTTAAACGCTTCGATTCTTGGAGTTTGTGGTTTGAAATCAGGATTTGGAGCAGCGATTGTTTCTACAATTTTATTCAAAATGTGCAAACGACCTTCTCTTGCTTGTTCCAATGCTTGAATCAATACTTCGTAAGGTAAACCATCTACTTTGATGTCCATTTGACACGCTGTGATTCCTTTGGAAGTTCCCGTAACTTTAAAGTCCATATCTCCCAAGTGATCTTCATCACCTAAAATATCAGACAATACAACAAATTTTCCATCGTCAGCGATCAATCCCATCGCGATTCCCGAAACAGGCGCTTTGATTTGAACACCACCGTCCATCAACGCCAAAGTTCCTGCACAAACAGTTGCCATGGAAGAAGAACCATTGGATTCCAAAATTTCAGAAACCAAACGAATCGTGTATGCATTGTCATCTGGAAGTACGTTTTTCAACGCTCTCAATGCCAAGTTTCCGTGACCAACTTCACGTCTTGAAGTTCCACGCAATGGTTTCGCTTCTCCTGTTGAAAATGGTGGGAAATTGTAGTGTAACATGAATTTTTCTGTTCCACGGAATGTAACTCCGTCCAACAATTGCTCGTCCATTTTACCACCCAACGTCAAGGTTGTCAATGATTGTGTTTCACCACGTGTAAATACAGCAGAACCGTGCACCATTGGCAAGTAATTTACTTCTGCCCAGATTGGACGAATTTCGTCGAATTTACGACCATCCAATCGTTTTCCTTCGTGCAACATGACGTGACGAACGGCTTTCTTTTTCACTTCAGAGAAATAAACTGAGATAAAACCGCTTAATTCAGCTAATTCCTCTTCTGTCAATGTCGCTTTGAATTCATCTTTCACCGCGTTGAACAATTCTGTTCTAGTCGCTTTCGACGCAATTCCTTGGCGTGCAATTTCTCTACATTTCTCCATGCAGAAATCGTACACACGTGCTTTAATCTCTTCGTTATGTGTCTCGTGCGAATACTCTCTTTTTGGATTTGCAGTTGGAATCAACGCAGCTAACTCCAATTGGAATTGACATTGTTCGATGATGGCAGCGTGCGCAATTTTGATCACTTCTACCATTTCCAATTCTGAAATTTCTTTCATTTCACCTTCCAACATCACGATGTCTTTGATCGTACCTGCGATCATGATATCGATATCCGATTCTTTCATTTCAGAAACCGTTGGATTGATCACGTATTCACCGTTTACACGACCAACTCGTACTTCCGACATCGGTCCGTTGAACGGGATGTTTGAAACAGCGATCGCAGCAGAAGCCGCCAATCCACACAACGCATCTGGTTGGTGTTCGCCATCGTAAGCCAACAACTGAATCATCAATTGTACTTCCGCATGGTAATCATCTGGGAAAAGTGGACGCAACGCGCGGTCAACCAAACGCATAATCAACACTTCACCATCTGAAGGTCTTGCCTCTCTTCGGAAGAATCCACCAGGGATTTTACCTGCAGCGGCGAATTTTTCTTTGTAGTCTACCGTTAACGGTAAAAAATCTACTCCATCTTTTGCTTCCGGAGCTGCAACCACTGTTGCCAACATCACGGTGTTGCCCATTTGTAACACTACGGAGCCATCAGCTTGTTTCGCCAACTTTCCTGTCTCGATGGAGATTTCTTTTCCTCCGGTAGTGATGGACATTTTTGTTCCTATATTCATATTTGTATTATTACATTTTTTTTTAGACTTTAAGATGTTAGGATTCTAAGACATTAAGATGTTAGGATTTTAAGATGTTAAGACTTTATATCTTAGACATTAGATTTTAGACTTTAGATGTCAGACTTTAAATTATTTCTAATGTCTTTTGTCTTACATCTTTTGTCTTTTGTCTTTTGTCTTACATCTTACATCTTTTGTCTTTTGTCTAATCTCTCTTCCTTTTCTCAAGTCAATTAAAATAGAAAAGGCAAACGAATTACTTCGATTGCCCTCCCCTTTTCATTTTGTGCCAACGTTATTAACGGCGTAAGCCAAGTTCTTTAACAATTGCACGGTATCTTGAAATTTCTTTTTTCTTCAAGTAATCCAATAAACTTCTTCTTTTACCTACCAATAATTGAAGAGATCTTTGTGTAACGTAATCGTGACGATTTTTCTTCAAGTGCTCAGTCAAGTGAGAAATTCTGTAAGTAAACAACGCAATCTGACCTTCTGCAGATCCTGTGTTTGTTGCTGCTCCTCCGTGTTTTTCGAAGATTGCAGTCTTTTTTTCTGGTGCTAAATACATGCTAAAATTAATTAATGTTTATTATGTAGTCATTTATTGACGGGGCAAAGATAGTGATTTATTTTTATATTCCAAGGCAAGTACGAAATTGAGGATTTTTTCTATTTTTGATTTTAAAAAGTCACCATGAAAAAACTGCTTATACTATTCATTTTAATCCACTTAAACGTCACGGCACAATTTTCGGAAGAGTCGTTTCACGTATGGACGAAATACAGCATCGGAAAAATTGATTCAACCACTTACAACAACGCGTCGATTGGATTTGAGTTTTTACTCGGCAATCGACTTGGACTGAATTACAATTTTGATTTTATGTTTCGAAAGGATCGAATTCAACAACTGCATTCGTCGGCTGGACTCATTGGTGGACCGGCACTCATCGGACTGGGAATATTATCTTGGACGAGCGCGAAAGACGAAGACGGCGATGGAGAAAAAGACTCGAATTTAGGTGCAATCGGCGTGATCGGAGGGCTACTTGTTTTGGTTTTGCCCGAAGGCGTCAGCTACCACATTCCCATCAAAACAACTTGGGATATCGCACCTTATGCGAACGTGTTGGGTATTGATTGGGTAAACAACCGCAATACACACTTAAAATACCTGCGTTATGCTGCCACTTTTGGCACGAAATTTACTTATTGGAATTCCAAGAGATATACGATCTCTGGCTTTTTCGAAACTCGAAAAATCGCTGGAATGAACTGGTCACTCGGCGGAGGATTGGGCGTTGGTATGACGTTCTGATAAAATGACGAATTTTAATTTCAACGCATCTTTTGCCGTTTCAGCAAATAATTCAGCAGCACATCGTGATAGCCTGCGTCGATATCGGCGGGCATGAAATCGATTTTATAATTGGCGCACTTTAATTTGAGTTGCTCAAAATACGCTTGAATTGATTCCGTGTATTTCTCTTTGATGGCAGCAGGCTGCAATTTGATTCGCTCTCCCGTTTCCATGTCTACCAAGGCATACGGACGGTTTTCTAATTCAAAATCAATTTCCGTCTTCTTGTCCACCACATGAAAAACAAGTACTTCGTGTTTGTTGTGTTTCAGATGCTGCAATGCTTGAAAAAAAGCACTCTCTTTCGCGGGATCATCCATCAAATCGGTAAAAATAACCACCATACTTCGCTTGTGACACAATTCAGCAATGTCGTGAATGGCTTGGATCGAATTCGTTGATTTCCTTTCTGCCTCGTTGTACATGCGAAGGTGCTTTTCGAGTTCACTGTACAAATAGCGATGATGGCTCACCGAGGATTTTGCCTGTGTCTGAAGATCGAGTTGTTCTGTAAAAAGAGAAATTCCAACGGCATCGCGCTGACGCTTCAACAACTCGATTATGGAAGCTGCCGCATACACGGAGAATTCTAATTTCGAAACCGGTTTGTGCTGCGGAAAAAGCATTGAACTCGAACAATCAATCACAATCTGACAACGCAAATTGGTTTCTTCCTCGTATTTTTTGGTGAACATTTTGTCGGTTCTCGCCGCTAATTTCCAATCGATGTGACGCGTAGACTCACCTGAATTGTAGAGCCGATGTTCTGCAAACTCGACTGAAAAACCATGAAACGGACTTTTATGTAAACCCGTAATAAATCCTTCTACCACCTGTTTAGCAAGCAGTTCAAGATTTCCAAAATTGGCCAATTTTAAGCGATCGATGGTTTTGTTCATGCTTCGAAGATAGTGATTGTACATGTGATTTTAAAACGGGAACACGATTTTTATTTTGTGTGCAAAAAATACGATGAATTCTGTACAAAAGCACCCGACATTGTTAAATCTTATTTTTGTGGAAACATTCTTTAAAAACAACTGTTTATTACTTCGTAAAAAAGCATTAAATTTGTGGTTAAACAGATTTCAGAAGTCTGACTAATTGCGAAAAGACAAGTAATTACCCGAATTGAAATGAGCCCTTTTGTTTTTCAAAAGTGTTCACTGATAAAAACTTAAAAAAGCAGCGATGAAGAATCTAAGTTTAGAAGAAAAAGAACGTGAATTTCAAGCAAAAATTGATGCGGATCAAAAAATTGAGCCAAATGATTGGATGCCGGATGAATACAGAAAAACGTTGATCCGACAAATTTCACAACATGCACACTCCGAAATCGTTGGTATGTTGCCTGAAGGAAACTGGATTACGCGGGCCCCAAACTTGCGACGAAAAGCCGTTTTACTTGCCAAAGTGCAAGACGAAGCTGGTCACGGATTGTATTTATACAGTGCTGCTGAAACCTTGGGTTCTGATAGAGAGAAAACAATCGACGATTTGAATGCTGGAATCGCCAAATATTCTTCCATTTTCAATTACCCTACGGTTACGTGGGCTGATATGGGAACAATCGGTTGGTTGGTTGACGGAGCCGCAATTATGAATCAAGTTCCACTTTGTCGCTGTTCGTATGGACCGTATGCACGTGCAATGGTTCGTGTTTGTAAAGAAGAATCATTTCACCAACGTCAAGGATTTGAAATCGTGATGAAACTCGCGCAAGGAACTCCTGAGCAGAAGGCATTGGCGCAAGAATCACTCAACCGTTGGTGGTGGCCAGCCTTGATGATGTTTGGTCCCAACGATGCGAATTCAAAACACACGGCACAATCCATGAAATGGAAAATAAAACGCGAAACCAACGACGAATTGCGTCAAAAATTTGTGGACATTACTGTTCCGCAAGCTGAAATGATTGGTTTGACCATTCCAGATGCTGATTTGAAGTGGAACGAGGAAAGACAAAGTTATGATTTTGGCGCAATCAACTGGGATGAGTTCATGAATGTTGTTCAAGGAAATGGACCTTGCAACAAAGAACGAATCGCAGCGCGACGAGAAGCCAAAGAAAATGGATTGTGGGTGCGGGAAGCAGCAAATGCTTTCGCCGAAAAACGAAAAGCAAGACAAGCATCTTAACACGAAGAAATTAATTGTATGAGTAATAAAGAATGGCCTCTGTGGGAGGTATTTATCCGAAGTAAACAAGGTTTGAGTCACAAACATGTTGGAAGTTTGCGCGCTGCAGATGCTGAAATGGCAATCGACAACGCACGCGATGTATACACACGAAGAAGCGAAGGAATTAGTATTTGGGTGGTTGAATCTAAATTAGTTACCGCGTCTGACCCTCGGGAAGCGGATGCGCTCTTTGATCCAGCAGATTCAAAAGTGTACAGACATCCAACATTCTACGATGTTCCAGATGGAATTTCACACATGTAATTCAACAAACAAACGAGTTCACCCGCCACTCAACGATGTGGGTTAAAAACCAAAGAATGAACAGAGAACAAGCTCTTTTTGAATATACGTTGCGCATTGCCGACGACAGTTTGATTTTAGGACACCGCGTTTCAGAATGGTGTGGACATGGTCCAATTTTGGAAGAGGACATTGCGATGACGAACATAGCGTTGGATTTGGTTGGACAAGCGACCAATTTTCTAGAATACGCGGCAAAAGTGGATGGCAAAGGTAAAACCGCTGACGACTTAGCGTTCTTGCGTTACGATCGCGACTACCGTAATGCATTGTTAGTCGAACAAAAAAATGGACATTTCGGTGACACAATGGCCCGTCAGTTCTTTTTTGATGTATTCCGAAAATTGTTTTTTGAAGGATTGACTAAAAGTACAGACGAAACGCTCGCAGCGATTGCTGAAAAGTCTCTAAAAGAAACCAAATACCATTTGAAACACTCGTCGGAATGGGTTATTCGTTTGGGCGATGGTACAGAGGAATCACACCAAAAAATCCAGGAATCGATCAATAACTTGTGGCGTTTTACGGAGGAATTATTTTTCTCAAACGACGTCGATACAATGCTATTGGAATCGGGCATCGCTGTGGATCTAAACGCGCTTTATCCGCTTTGGAAAAGTCAAGTTGCGCATGTCTTAGCCGAAGCTACGTTAGAAATTCCAAGCGGAACCTTTCAACAAAAAGGCGGAAGAACGGGATTTCACTCCGAACACTTGGGGTATTTACTTGCAGAAATGCAATACATGCAACGCGCTTATCCTGGAATGGAATGGTAACTAAAAATGAAATATGGCAATTGTTAGAACAGGTTTCTGATCCAGAAATTCCTGTCCTAACGATTGTTGATTTGGGAATCGTACGTGAGGTGGAGTTAGAAGACAACCACTGCACAATCACCATCACGCCAACGTATAGCGGATGTCCTGCGATGCAAGTCATCGAGAAAGGAATTGAAGAATTGTTGGAAGGAATCATCTCTGTGACTGTAAAAAGCACGCTTTCCCCCGCTTGGACCACGGATTGGCTGTCGGAGAATGGCCGAAATAAACTACGCGAATACGGCATTGCGCCACCCGAACACGAAGTAGATAAAAGTGTTTTGTTTGCGGCGCCTACGGTCGTTCCATGTCCGTTGTGTAAGTCAAGCAATACCAAAATGGTGAGTCAATTCGGTAGTACTGCGTGCAAAGCGCATTACCAATGCAATGAATGTATGGAACCGTTTGACTACTTCAAATGCTTGAAATAAAGTATACAACTGACTTTCATACCTTCAATAATTCAAAAAAATTCTCCGCAGAACACAATCGTTTTGTTTTATCGGCTTATTCCTCAGTAGGTGAAATAAAAAAATCCCTTGCTTTCACAAGAGATTTTCCATCGCAATTGATTTTTATTTTAAATTGTTTCAAACAGCTCTTCAGCCGGTTTTCTGACTTTTTTCAAGTGCTGAAATGCGTCTTCATCCGAACGGAAGCCTAGCGCGCACACAACAACAGCGGTTAAGTTTTTCTCTTTCAAGCCCAACACTTCGTCGTATCCTTCCGGACTAAACCCTTCCATCGGTGTGGCATCAATGCGCAATTGAGCAGCCGTTTGAAGCAATTGTCCCAAAGCGATGTACGCTTGTTTTGCGTTCGAACGCAATTGAATCCCAGCATCAGCTTTCGCAACCGAGTTTTTCAAATGATTTCGATAGCCCTCAACATCCGCAGGATTCAAGCCTCTCAACTCAACACTTCTATCCATGTACTTATCAACATACACCTCATCAATTGAGTTCAATGCACACATCACAATTAAATGGGAAGCATCGGTAATTTGAGACTGATTGTACGATTTCTCACGCAACTGAGCGCGAATTTCTGGATTTTCAATGATCAAAAATTGATACGGTTGTAATCCGTT
>SSGT01000142.1 GCA_008017065.1 Crocinitomicaceae bacterium | reverse complement strand
GAAAACAAGCGTGCTTTCGGCGCAAAATTTGCTGTGTTGAACAATTGATTAACTGCCCAATCCGCATCGATATTACCTGATTCGTCCGGAAGCATGTATGTAGAAGTAGTAACGACGTGCGCCGGTTGGAAAATCATACCAAGAATCAATCCTGCGATAAACTGCATCGCCAAGAAACCAATGATTGTCAACCACCAAGGCAACGACGAGAACAAAATTGGCAATCCAAGAATTACCATGAAATAAACTACTTTCGAAATGATAATTGAAGTCAGTAAACGCTTGAAAGTGATCCCTTGGGTTTTCATCAAATCCATCTTATTGTAACGAACTGCTTGTCTGTAATCTTTTACAGTACACCACATTAAGGTCATTAACCCGTACAAAAACCACGCGTAAATGTGCTGGTATTTGTGCAACGGATATCGTTTTTCGTGGGGCGAAAATCGCATTACTTTTCCTGGATTTATATCTTCGTCCATGCCAGACACATTCGTGTAGGTGTGGTGTAGAATGTTATGTTGGATTCGCCAATTCACATCCGAACCACCGACAGCCGTAATGATAAAACCCAAAATTTTATTTACATTTTTATTTTTGGAATACGCTCCATGATTTGCGTCATGCATGATCGACAAACCGATACCTGCCATTCCAAAACCCATTATAAGCCACATCAAAAACGAAACCCAATAGTTTTCGATCACTGTCAAAAGTAAAATAAACGGGACAAGGTAAAGTGAAATCATAAAAGCTGTTTTGATAACCATGTTGGTGTTCGCAAAACGTGATTTCTTTGTTTCTTTAAAATATTCCCTTACGCGGAGCTGTAAGGTTTTGTAAAATTCAACGTTGTGACTTTTAGAGAAAGAGATTTGTTTTAAACTCATACAAATTATTAAGTATTTAACTCAAAGTTAACATTTTTTTTGAATTATCCGTCTAATTCTGGGAAAGGGATGAATTTGAAATAATTAAAAATCCAAGAGTTGCGAACATAAATAACATTAAATTTGTTGGCACAGCAAGCGATATATACATCATGATAAAAACAAAGGACAACCACTATTGTGTCGATCTTTTCAATCGAAAACGAATTGAAACAATAGAAATACAAATTGGCAAAATCAAACTAGGTGGAAACCAGCCAATTCGTTTACAATCGATGACGACGACCGATACGATGGATACTGTCAAATCCGTTGAACAATCGATCCGAATGATCGACGCTGGCTGTGAATTGGTGCGATTGACGGCTCCGAGCAAGAAAGAAGCAGAAAATTTAGGTGTAATCAGCAACGAACTAAAAAGTAGAGGATACGATGCACCGTTAGTTGCCGACATCCATTTCACTCCAAACGCGGCTGAAATTGCTGCGAAACTCATTGAAAAAGTTCGAGTAAATCCAGGCAATTATGCCGACAAAAAGAAATTCGAAGAAATTGATTTTACCGACGAATCGTATCAAGCAGAGTTGAAACGAATCGAGCAAAAGTTTATTCCGCTTGTAGAAATTTGCAAACAACACGGAACGGCAATGCGCATCGGTACCAATCACGGATCGTTGTCGGATCGGATCCTAAGCAGATTTGGCGACACACCCGAAGGAATGGTAGAATCCGCAATGGAATTTTTACGTATTTGTAAAAAATTGGACTTCCACCAACTCGTCATTTCCATGAAAGCAAGTAACACGCTCGTCATGGTTCAAGCATATCGCTTACTTGTGGCAACGATGCACCAAGAAGATATGCGTTATCCGCTGCACTTGGGAGTAACCGAAGCTGGCGACGGGGAGGATGGAAGGATTAAATCCGCAGTTGGAATTGGCGCATTGTTAGAAGACGGGATTGGCGATACCATCCGTGTTTCACTAACCGAAGATCCAGAATTTGAAATTCCAGTTGCTCGAAAACTGGCCGAAAAATTCAACAAGAAACAAAATAATTTTGTAGTTGAAACGAATTTATCAGTACAATACAACCCCTACCAATACAGCAGACGAATATCAAATTCATTGAACAATGTCGGCGGAAAAAATGTTCCTGTAGTATTTGCCGATTTATCAGAAAAAACAGCGATAACACCAACTAACTTTTTCGGTTTTGGATACAATTACTCCGTTTCACTCGACAAATGGAACTTGCAGGATCTAGCAGCGGATTATGTTTATCTGGGAGAAAATCAACTCGATTTCGAAATACCGGGAACGCTGGGTGCTGTATTTGCATACAACAATTGGAAAGAAAATTACAAAGACCAAAAACACTGTTTTCCGCTTATTCGGAGCAACGAAACAATTGATTCTACGGTGGTGGCACCACCAATCTATTTCTTGGAAATAGAAGCAGAAAAAATGGACGTCGAACTATGCAAAGCACACCCCAATGCCGTTTTTATACTAACAACCAACTACGACAACAAAACGCAACTGTTTCGCTTCGTGCGCACCGTATTTGATGCAAACGCTATTCATAATCCAGTTGTGTTGAAAATCGAAGAAACTACGACTGACTTAGAAGAATTTCAATTATACACGGCGAGCGACTCGGGAAATCAATTTATCGATGGATTTGGCGACGGTATTTGGATCAAAGGCCCACATCCTACAACAACCATCAACAGTCTATCATTTGGTATCCTACAAGCCACGAGAACGCGAATCTCGAAAACGGAGTATATCTCCTGTCCATCTTGTGGAAGAACCCTCTTCGATTTGCAGGAAACGACCGCAAAGATCCGAAACCGCACTTCGCACCTCAAAGGAATTAAAATCGGGATCATGGGCTGTATTGTTAACGGACCAGGAGAAATGGCTGACGCAGATTATGGTTACGTAGGCACCGGACCAGGAAAAATTCACTTGTATAAAGAAAAAGAAATTGTTCGCAAAAATGTACCAGAGCAAGACGCAGTCGACGCATTGATTGAACTGATCAAAGAAAACGGAGATTGGGTAGAACCAATTGCTTAGAATTACATTATTAGTTAAACTAATAAGTTCGTTTATTTATTATGCTTCTAATTTTTCTTTCAATCACCGGTTTGAACAGGAAAATGAAACCGTTAAATATTCTCCGTTTTTTTGAAATTTTCAATATCAATCTGCTATACTTCAGTAGTTTACCAAATTCACTCTCAAGTGCGCGTTCATATTGACTAAAAAATTCTTCCGAAAAATCATCGTTTTCTAACGCTTTTACAATTAGATCTGCAGCGATTAATCCCGACTTCATTCCTGTTCCAACGCCTTCTTTGTAAAAAGCATTCGCCAATCCAGCAGCATCACCCACCAGGAGAAAGCGATTTCCAGAAACCTTCAAATGCCCGAAATTACATGGAATATTTCCGCCGCGCCAGTTTCCAATTTGTTGTGCATCTTCGAATCTATAATTCACAAACCCCCCTTTTTCAATCAGGGAAGCTACCTCTTTTTTCAAATCAATCCTGTATTTTTGAATTTCTGAAGTCAATCCACCCAAACTCACATTGGCTTGACCGTTTGGTAAGGGAAAAATGTAAAAAAACAAAGGCATATCTTTGTAAACCATCCTGATTTCAGCTTCATGATGTCGACTAGCTGGTTTTACATCCTTGAAATAAGCGCTTACAAACGTTGAGCATCTTGAAAAATCAATCGGATTCCCCGCAATTTTTCGCGACACAAACGAATGAAAACCGTCCGCACCAACAACGCATTTTGCAGATACGTCGATACCGTTACTCAATTTCAAACGAATTGTATCTTCACATTCTTCAAAATCTACAACGGTCGCTCCGAACATCTGTTGCGCGTAAGGCGAAACACAATTTTCAACCAAGAACGCGTCAAAATCGATTCTTTTTCCATAAAAAACGGGATCAAACGGTTTATCGTATTCAAAAGATACATCAATGTATTGTTTGCGACCTGTATAAAACTTCGCGTAAGCCGTACTAATAAACTTTGGGTGTGACAAAAACGATTCGAGTAATTTCGGATTAACCGATTGAAGTGCATCAAATGTGTGCAAAATTAAACCGTCGCCACACGTTTTATCGCGAGGAAACTCACTTTTATCAATAACAACATGATGGATTTTATGCTTGGACAGCATCAAGGAAACCGCCGCGCCGGAAGGACCAGAACCTACAATACAAACATCTGTCTTCACCATTCTTCAATGTATTACGAAAAAGCAAAATTGCTAAAAAACGGGTTGATTTGTTAAAAATTTCACTTCGCTCAATCAACGATCTCGTGAATAGCAATATAATCCTGTCAAAAAACCTACAAAACAGCGTTAAAACCGCTTAAAATGCATTTTTGAATCTAAAAACATAAATCTGTGAACTATAACCGCCCTTTTTTGCATTCAAATTTGAAATGAAACCTCTAAAAAATGCTTTCATTAAATTTCCTCCTTTGTATTTCTCAGAAAGCATACTCACATAATATGAATCAAATTTCATCGGCAACACCTCCGTCAATTCCATACCGTATCGTTCCATCAACAACGAAATAGTTGACTTCTGAAAATGATACAAGTGACGAGGCACATCCAAAGCTGCCCAAAAAGGACCATAATGTTTGGCATCGTGCGAATCGATGTTTGGAACCGCGACAATAAACACACCATCTCTCTTCAATTTTCGAGTGATCACTTCCAAGTCTCGTTGCAAATGATACACATGCTCTAAAACATGCCACATGGTAATTACATCAAAAGAAGCATCATCAAAAGAAGGCAAGGTTGCGAGTGGCTTTAAATCAATTTGAAAATACTGTTTGGCAAACGAAACGGCATCCGAATCCGGCTCTAACCCTTCCACCTGAAAACCATGCAGCTTTGCTTGATTTAAAAAATGTGCAGTTCCAGCACCAATATCTAATAGAGAACTTCCCTTTGCTCGCTTTTGAATAAGGGTCACCTTTTGCTTCAATGTATATGTACGAACCGTGTTGTAAACACGATTTACGAATCCTTTCTTGCTTGACGAATGTGAAACATAATTGTCGCTCTTATAATAAGAACCAATCTTATTTTCCGCCGGAATCGGATTTGTAAAACGAAAACCGCACGATTGGCAGTCGACAATAAAAAATGGCTCTTGTGTCAAAAAATAATCTTTCGTTTCCAGCGAAGTTGAAAACACATTTCCATCGCAAACAGGACAGGTTGAATGTACAAAATTTGGTTCCACGTGAAACTATCTCCCTAAATAAATTAATAAAACTGAAACATCGCTCGGCGAAATACCGCTAATACGAGAAGCTTGACCAATCGTTGCTGGACGTAACGCATTTAATTTCTCTCGAGCCTCCAAACTGATACTTACCAACTGCGTGTAATCCATATCTATTGGTATCTTCAATTCATCTAGCCGATTCAATTTCAACGCCATTTCCTCCTCCCGCTGGATGTACCCTTCATATTTTAACTGAATCTCTGTCTGAACTGGAACATCTGGATGCTGATCAGCAAACGCAGCGATATGATCCGTCAATACTGGACTCATACGGCTTAAAGCTTCCAAGCTAATATTTGGACGCGTGATCAAACTACTAAACTTTACCTGCTGTGTGAGAGATGATGAACCTAATTCTTCCAGAACCGGATTTGCTTCAGCGGGAGCTACACCCAAATTTTTAAGTACACGTTTGAAATCCGATACGCCTTTCATTTTTCGCTCAACGGAAGCCAACGCATCGTCTGACGCTAGACCAATTGCGTGACCAAGTGGCGTCAGACGCAAATCCGCATTATCCTGTCGCAACAGAATACGATACTCTGCACGACTCGTAAACATACGATACGGCTCTTTCGTACCTTTCGTGATCAAGTCATCAATCAATACACCGATATAAGCATCCGAACGATTCAAAATAAACGGCTCCTTCTCCGAAACAAACCGACTCGCGTTAATACCAGCCATCAATCCTTGACAGGCAGCTTCTTCATAACCTGTAGTTCCATTGATTTGACCTGCAAAAAACAACCCAGCTACCAACTTCGTCTCCAACGTGTGCTTCAATTGCGTAGGAGGGAAGTAATCGTATTCGATCGCGTATCCCGGACGAAACATCTTCGCTTGCTCAAAACCAGGAACCGAACGCAATGCCTGTAACTGAATTTCCTCAGGAAGGGAAGTGCTGAAACCATTGACATAGATCTCACACGTATTCCAACCTTCTGGCTCAACAAATAATTGATGCCGATCACGCTCTGCAAAACGATTGATTTTATCTTCTATGCTCGGACAATACCGAGGACCTCGACTTTGGATCGCACCATTAAACATTGGCGAACGATCAAAACCTGTTCGTAAAATATCATGTGTTGTTTCATTCGTATACGTAATGTGACAGGGTCTTTGAAACTGCAAAGCAGGTGTAGCGCCGTGGCTGAACTTCGCAGGATTGACATCTCCATCTTGAATTTCCATCTTCGAATAGTCCAACGAGCGTCCATCTATTCGCGGAGGGGTACCCGTCTTCATTCTACCAGACTCGAAACCCAGTTTCTCCAAATCTTCTGTAATCCCGAACGAGGCTTTCTCACCGATCCGACCGCCTCCAAATTGTTTCTCTCCCAAATGAATCAAACCATTTAAGAACGTACCATTAGTAAGTATAACCGTTTTGCCCAAAATGTCGATTCCGATGCCCGTTTTAACACCTTGCACTGAAACGCCGTCAGAAATCAAACCCGTCACCGTGTCCTGCCAAAAATCAACATTCGGATTGCGCTCCAACAACAAACGCCATTCCTCCGCAAACTTCATGCGGTCATTTTGAGTTCTGGGTGACCACATCGCTGGACCCTTTGATAAATTCAACATGCGGAATTGAATTGCACTCAAATCACTCACGATTCCACTTCCACCACCTAGCGCATCAATTTCTCGAACAATCTGTCCCTTTGCAACTCCACCCATGGCGGGGTTACAACTCATCTGAGCGATCGTGTTCATGTTCATCGTGATCAACAACACAGAACTACCTAGCTTGGCAGCTGCATTGGCAGCTTCACAACCGGCATGTCCGCCACCCACTACTATAACATCGTATTTTTTTAACATCGAATCAACGTTTCACGTGGAACAAAAGTAATAGTGGCAGGATCAAAAAATGATATGTTTCACGTGAAACCTAGTAATGACAAAGCTTGATTTTCCTTCTCTCGCATAACCAACTCATCCGCCTCAGACTTGTCTTTATACCCACACAAGTGCAACACACCGTGGATACATACACGAAACAACTCTTCCTCAAAGGAAACTCCGAATTGAGTAGCATTATCGCGAATCCGATCAACACTAATAAATAAGTCACCGCCAACTTCATCATCAACAGTGTAGTCAAAAGTCACAATATCGGTAAAATAATCATGATTTAGATGTTGCTGATTGATCTCTAACAAGTAATCATCCGAACAAAAAATGATGCAAATATCCCCAAAAAACTTCGACTCAAGCGTTATAACTTCTTGAAACCAACTCTCCATTCGAACTACATCAAGATCTAATTCACCTGTTTCTTCGTAATTAATATCTAACATTAGGCACGATTAAAAAAAATATTACAAACCCTACCATTGTCATCAAAAACCAATTCGTCTGCCAAATTTCGTATCAAAAAGATTCCACGACCATTTTCTTTTTCTATATTTTCAGGCGCAGTAGGGTCGGGGAGATGCATAAAATCAAAACCCTTCCCGTGGTCAGAAATAACAAAACAAAGACGCTCCTCCAAATCCAAAACCTCTACATTCACATCAAGTGAAGTATTGAAACAGTTACCGTGTATAACCGCATTATTCACTGCCTCGGTGACAGCGATCAAAATATTTCCGTAAGCATCTTCATGAACACCAAGAGAACCACAAACACGATCAATCATCGCCTCCACGATTGAAACACTCGACAGATCACTCGGAACACTTAATTTTTCTATAACTGTAAAACTCATTCCAACTTGATTAAACTAACGTTTAAAAAACCCTATTGAAATACTCCGCAGCTTTGTCCTTGTAATACTTTCTGTACAAAGGATCAACTGAACGGAGCAACTCAACTTGTTTTAGTTTTTGCTGGTTATACTCGTCAATTCGCTTTTGGTTACTATAATTGAAATCTTTTCCAGATTTTGATTCTCTTTTCTCTTCAAAGCCACGCTCCATAATGGCTTTCTCGCTTTCCAATAAGCGAGTTAAGATATCCTGTTGCCTTTTGATCATCTCCTTGTCAAACTTCTTGTTGATCAAATCTTTCTCTTGTTTCTCCAACTCATTAATCAACGGATTCAACTTGTTGCCCAATCCTTTTCCCTCTTTATTCAGCTCATTCCGCATTTGCTCCAAACGCTGACGAATAGCAGTCTGCTGTGCAGCCATTTTTGCGATCTCTTTGTTGCCCAGCCCAGGCATACCCAACTGACCGTCGCCCTGTTTATCTCCCGGAGACTTACCACCAGGGTTATTCCCTTTCTTCATTTGTTCTAGCTGCTTCTTGAGCATTTCCTTCATATCTCCCGCTTCATCGCCACTCTTCGGTTTGGAACCTTTTCCACCTGGCTTGTTGCAAGTGCCAGAACCAGGCATCTGATTCTTCATTTGCTCCTGCATACTCTGCAAACTTTCGTTCAGCATCAACGCCAAATTATTGTAGGCAGTCATCACATACTGTAAATGTTGACCCAACTCACGTCTGCGATGCTCATCTATATCCTCCAACGCCAACGCAAAATTAGCATTGATGTCATTCAATTCCTTGTCGATAAACTTCGCGATCTTGGGCTGCCGTTTGGCCAAGGCATTCAAACTATCAGCGATCACTTTTGTATCGTCTATGATAGACCGTTGAGTACGTCCTAAGCGACGATACAACGGGTCCTGATCCTTCACCTTCGAAAACTTATTCATCACATCCTCCTGCGAAAAACTCAAGGTCATTAAGTTTTCGAGAATAGAACGCAATAAATTAATGTCCTCCGCTTCTTCCTTCTTATTCGCTTCCTGTTTCATTTGTTCGAGGGAATTAGCGATCTTTTCCATCCCATCCGCTGACTTTTTTTGGTTCTCCGAAGCCTTCTTTTCTTTCGAATTCTGCAAGTTTTCCTTCGCATTCTTCAACTCTTCCGACACCTCTTGTTTCTCCTCCTCCTGATCACCCAAATTCATCGGCTTATTCAATGCTTCATTGAGCTTCTGAAGCGCGTTTAAATCCTCCTTAATCTCATCAAAACGCTTATTAATCTTCTCCTGTTTTTGTTTCGCTTGATCTGCATCGATCTTCTTCTCCTCCAACTGCTTGTTTAAATCTATCTGCTCCTTCGACAATTCCCTCAATTCCTTCACCGCATCATCGATTTTCTCGTTTACCTGCATCTTTTTAAGCATCTCCATCGTACGATCCAGCTGTTTGTTCATATCCTCAGACTTCGAATCCAACTTATCTAATTTATCCTTCATTTGATTCTTATCCTGGCTTCTCATCAACTCCTCGAGCTTATTCAACAAGTCCAACATTTCCGGATCCATTACCTCTTCCAATAACTTTTGAAGCATTTCCTGTTTCTCCAACAAAGCAGGATCCATTTCCGAAAGCTGGTTCTTCTCATCCAAACTCTCGTTCATCTTCTGATTCATCTGCTCCAGCGCCTGTTGAATGGCTTGTTGCTCCTCCTTCAACTGATTCAATTGATTCATCTTATTCCAATCAGCACTTTTGGAGTTCATTACCTCTTTCTTCAACCGTTGAATATCTTTCTGGAAATCTTTCGTTCTATTCAAAATACTGCTCAACTCTTTCTTATTCTCTTCTTGCTTCTCATCACGAATCGCATTCAACTCGTCAAGAGAGGGTAATTGATAAACAAAAACTTGAGAACGCACCGACTTTGAACCATTCACGCCGTCATTATCACTCACAACAAAATAGTACTCGATCTTGTCCTTCACAGCCAAATTTTCGCGTCTAAAGTCTATCGCAAATGTAAAAGGCATTTCCGTGCCTACCGTCTTACACACCGACAAGCGTTCCTCCCGTTTCTTGCCGTCTTCCGATTGGATAGAATAAACAAACGTAAGTGAATTCAACCCATAATCGTCTTGGATGCTCCCTTTAAAATACCGGATCGCCTTCGATATAGAATCCTCCGACTCCAACACTGAGAGCGACGGAAATGCGTCCTTTGTAACCGAGATTCGATACGTAAGCGAATCGATCTTCCGCGACGTTTTGTTCTCCAACGACACCTTCAGCGACTCCGAATTACGAAACGATTTACGTACTTTAAAACCATCTGTACGAAACAGCTGTCGAGGCGAATTCAACCAATCAAAAGATACGGCTGTTGCATTTTTGGTCAAAACAGACCACTCAACCTCAGTACCCTCTGGAATCTCTAAATCACCAACATTCGAGACAACCTCCGATTTACGTCCTAAATACTTCGGAAACATCAATGTAGCTTGAAATCGACCGATCGCAGCTTTCGGAACGACATTGATCTGATAAGCACCAGAACGGAAGCCGTTCGCTTCAAAGTAAAATGAGGCCGATTCCTTCAATTTCTTCAGCACAAAAAACGAACGTACCTTCGACATCTTAGTCATCAAAAACTTCCCTTGAGAAGACACCAAATAGATCTTCTCAGGCAACTGAGTCCCAGAAACACGCAACTCAATCGGCGCGTCGTCCCCTTCTTCTATACCTGAAAAAGAAGAAAGCAATTCGAATTTGAACGGCGCCTCTTCTTTAAACTCCTGATTATAATACACGACCCGCTGCGTTCCTTGCGTCAACAATTTAGGAAAAAACAACGAAATTCCACCAACCACCAATACCACAGGCAACACGTACTTCACGTACACTAGATTCTTGCGCAGATTGATACCGTTTGTAAAGGGAAATGCCGAAAGCGTAGCAGCCCGTTGCGAAACACTCGCTCGAATCAATTCAAAATTGCCAAACTGATTCGACAAATCATCGTTGAGTTGCAATGTGTTCAATAAGCGATCGGAAATATCTGGGAAAAATGATCCAATGATGGTAGCGGCTTGATACCGATTGATTCGCTTTCCAAAGGAAAACAACTTGGCAGCCGGAATAACAAAATAGCGGACAAACAAAAACACGTTCGTGACAACAAACGTAAAAAATAAAAACGCACGAATACCCGAAGAAAACCGACCAAAATACTCCAACGTAGCCACGACCAAAAAAGAGAGCAAGAGAAAACCGACAAAAAGGATTCCTCCTTTAATCATCTGATTTTTATAAAACTTTCGAATGAAAGCATCAATTTGATTCAATAACAATTCAAAAGGTTCCATGATACTTCAATATAAACTAAATAACTGACTAAATTAAAACTTATTACCCAAACAACAAACAAAATTGAGCCACACCAAAGAATTTGCAAGGATGTCATTATCTTTGTAAAAAATTCAGATTATGTCAAATAAGACCGTACGCGTTCGTTTTGCACCATCACCAACCGGACCATTGCACATGGGCGGAGTGAGAACTGCACTCTATAATTATCTTTTTGCCAAAAAAAATAACGGAACATTCATCATTCGAATTGAAGATACCGACCAAACACGCTTCGTAGAAGGCGCACAAGCGTATATCATGGATGCACTCAAGTGGTGCGGTATTGAAGCAACAGAAGGACCCGGAATCGGTGGTGATTTTGGACCCTACATTCAATCCGAACGACAAGCAATGTACAAACCGTTTGCAGAAGAACTTGTTGCAAACGACAAAGCATACTACGCATTTGATACCGCAGAAGAACTCGACAATGTACGTGCACAAGCAAAAGCGATGGGAATGCCAAACTGGCAATACAACACCGTAACGCGTGCCTCATTAAAAAACTCGCTTACCCTTTCAGCAGATGAAGTAGCAAAACGACTTGAAAACGGAGATCCGTACGTCATTCGGATGAAAATGCCACGCAACGTGGATGTACGATTTGAAGACATCATTCGCGGCTGGGTAGTGGTAAACACCAACAACCTCGATGATAAAGTTTTGTTTAAGAGTGACGGGATGCCAACTTATCACTTAGCAAACATCGTGGATGATCATTTGATGGAAATCTCTCACGTCATCCGCGGAGAAGAATGGTTGCCATCTGCACCGCTTCACGTTTTATTGTACGAAGCATTTGGCTGGGAAGCTCCACGTTTCGCCCATTTACCCTTACTATTGAGACCTGACGGAAACGGAAAACTTTCAAAAAGAGATGGTGATCGCTTGGGATTCCCAGTATTCCCAACAGACTGGTTGAGTGCCGAAGGAGAAAAATATACAGGTTACCGAGAATCCGGTTACTTCCCTGAAGCGTTCGTGAACATGCTCGCTTTTCTTGGCTGGAACCCAGGAACAACGCAAGAATTATTCAGTATCGAAGAGTTGGCTGAAATCTTTACCCTTGAACGAGTTGGTAAAGCAGGTGCAAAATTCGATGCAGATAAAACCAAGTGGTTCCAACAACAATATTTGCGAAACACCTCCAACGAGAAATTGGGTGAAATGCTCGCCGAATTATTGGGTAACGAATACGATGCTGAATACCTTGCAAAAGTGGCTGGTTTGATGAAAGAACGCGCAACATTTGTACAAGACATCTTGACAGAGGGCGCCTATTTAATCAATCGTCCTTCAGAGTTCGATCCACAAACGATTTCCAAAAAATGGAAATCAGATTCAGCAGAACTAATGTCTGAATGGAACGACCGTTTAAAATCTTTATCCGACTTCTCCGCGAGTTCGATTGAAATAGCCTTTAAATCATTTCTAGAAGCAAAAGGATTGGGGATTGGCGCTGTGTTGCCTTTGTTTCGCTTGCTAATTACTGGTGCCGGAATGGGTCCAAGTATGTTTGAAATTGCTTCATTTCTTGGAAAACAAGAATGTATCGATCGCATGTATGAAGGTTTGGAAAAAGTAAAAGCAACGATTGAATGAAACATGTAATCGAGGTAAATGGCATCAAGCTATATGCATTCCATGGATGCTTGCCCGAAGAAGGCAAAATCGGTGGAAACTATACGGTAGATGTGCGTATGGAAACTAATTTTCAACGCGCAGCAGAAACAGATACATTGGAAAACACGATCGATTACGTAACTGTAAACGCAATTGTAGCGGAAGAAATGGCAATCCGTTCAAAGTTGATCGAACACGTTGGCTATCGAATTGTTGAACGACTGAAAAATACGTTGAAAGGCTTGCTAAAAATAGAAGTGAAAATCACTAAAATTTGTCCCCCAATCAATGGAGATGTGGAAAATGTGGCAATAATAATTGAAGAAAGCTTTAAAAAGGTTTGAAACAACAGATATTTTACTAATTTTGCAATCCATTCTGGTCTCGTGGCCGAGTGGTTAGGCAGCGGTCTGCAAAACCGTCTACAGCGGTTCGAATCCGCTCGAGACCTCAAAAACCCTGATTCGTCAGGGTTTTTTTTTGACCAAAAAAAAGAGGTCTTTTCAAACCTCTTCTCTAAATCTATCTACTTTACAATCAACGTATCGTCAAGTTCTTGAATAGTTTAATGCTTTTTCCATTCAAATCAGTTGCAAAAATTACATATCCGTAATTTCCTTGTTCGACCATGTTACCAGCCAAGTCGTATCCAAACCATTTAAAATCTTTGTCAGACGATTCAAAAACCAATTGATCTCTTTCATTAAAAATACGAATCGTAAAATCTTTCAAATTAACCGACTTCAAAAAGAAATAGTCGTTTGCTCCGTCACCATTTGGGGTAAATACGTTGAATAATTCTTCAATTTTACCGTCTGGAATCGCAGCAACAGGAGCTGTTTTTTCAGATATACTTGGTTCAGGAGCTTTCTCTTGTAAGGGAGATTCATCAGCTGAATTGACAACTGGAGTTTCTTTTAAACCCGCATCAACAACAACAGGTTGCTCTGGAATAAATGTTGGATCAGCATAGAAAAACACATTGTTTTCGAATTCGGCTTCCGCTCCCAACTTGTTGTATCCAACGTCCTTGCGTTCCTCTCCATTCATTGCTAACGAAGCGGAAGTTTTTTCCGTACTGTACGACTGAGTTACTTCACGATCCGTCGGATTTGAAACGGTTGTGCTCGTTGCAGTTTTCATCGGTTTAACTTCGTTGGAAGTCGATGTTTTGTCTGTCGATGAGAACCAAACAGCAGTTCCAACAACCACAGCAGAAGAAGCAACTCCAATCATCCATTTAACCGTTGACGAAATCGCTTTCGTAGCCACAGTCGAAGCTGTTGTACCTCCGATCTGCGATTGTATACCAGCCCACAAGTCGCTCCTTACAGGAACCTCGTGGTTGGAT
>SSGT01000090.1 GCA_008017065.1 Crocinitomicaceae bacterium | reverse complement strand
GTCCATGAAGGAGTTACTTCTTGTGCCAATCTCCCTTTTTCCGACGCACTTAACGTTGAAAACTCTTGAGTCGACGGAATTGAAGAAGCCAAACCGCGTGCACCGTTGTCGAGACCTAACCAATCTAATTTTCCACCTTCGTATGTTTTGAATGTTTTAAATGTGGTCAAGGTATTGAACGAGGTACCCAACGAAATGGATTGAAAATTAGTATCCCGTGGACTACGTGTGTTGATATTGATCACCCCGCCTGCAAATTCTCCCGGAAGGTCGGGCGTAGCCGTCTTCAGAATGACAATGTTTTCTAACATCATTGACGGAAAAATATCGAACGAAAACGCTTTTTTGTCGCTCTCAGAACTTGGAAGTGGAGCTCCGTTGATAAACGCCGCATTGTAGCGATCACTCAACCCGCGGATCACCACAAATTTGTTGTCTTGAATACTTGCTCCACTAATGCGTTTCAAGGCATCGCTCGCTTTCGCATCCGGACGCTTTTTCATTTCCTCCGAAGACGTACCGTCGGAAACCGTTGCACTGTTTTGCTTTTCTTTCTCCAAGCTTGCGGTACCGCTTTTATCCATCGTACCGGTAATCACAAACGTTTCCATCTCCGTTACTGTAGGAAGCATTTTCACATTTAAGACCGTATATCCGCCATTTTTAACAACGATATCTTTGAATACTTGTGTGTTGTATTCTTTAAACTTGAACGTCAATGTGTGCTTACCTGCCGCAACGTTGATTTTGAAATTCCCATCAATGTCTGTTCGCACAGGAACGGTACTTTCATTCAGAAAAACCAACACGGTTGGAAAAGTCGCATCGGTTTCGTCTGTTACTGTCCCAGAAATCCCTGAATTTTGTGCAAAAACAGCACTAAAAAACAAACTGATAATTAGCGTCAAATAGAAATTTAATTTCATTTTATTTGTGATTTATTTTACGATGCAAAGTTCAGGCTAATGCTTTAGGAGGCTGTTAAACCAAGATTAATAGATTATTAATTCAGGATGGTAAAACGACTCAAAAAATACAGTTTGTTAATATTAGATTAACATTCGCTTCGCAATCCAGAAACATTTCTTGGTTTTTGTTCATGTAAACTGTGCGCTAACTTAATATTTCACAACAAAAACGAAAAGGAAATGTTAAGTGCTGCTAGAATCCGTTTCGCTACTGATTTTTTTTTAACTTTGAAACGCAAGCTATTTTTTTCAATATGCATACAAACGTTATTTCGTACAGATTTTTTCAAGTGATTGGTTTATTTTCCATGTTGTTAGGCATCGTTGGCTGTGCTGATTTGAAGTATACGCCGCAAGTTCCGCCAGAAAACCGACAATTGCAACGCCAAAAAGCAATCGAAACGCGCATTCAAGAAGAATTTAAAGACCAGAATTTAAAATACAAGTCGATCGCATTTGGTCAGACAGTAACTGTAAAACCGCCTTCATTTGCGAAATTAGATTCACTGTATGAAATCAAGTATCGATTAGAATCCACAGGAAAACGCGACGCTCGATTGGATGAAAACATTGGCATTCAACGCATGATTTGCCAAAACGATACTGCACGCATCTTGTACATGGAAGAACACGTTTTCAGCCTTTCGTCTGATTCGATCAGTGAAGTTTTTTCGGGAACATTTTCATTGAATTCACGCAACGAAATTCAAAAAGTGGAGTTCAAAGAATCGTATGTCATTCCGAGTAACCTAAGCATTTTTTACAGTTATTACGTGCTGAATGAATCGTTCATGTGGAATAGTCCTCAACCCACGCAAGAGGAAAATGACTTCTATTTGATTTACAAAACACGCGCAGCCCAATTGTTTGGCAAACAAAAAGAAGATTTTATTATTCACACACTCAACATGATGAAAATCGCTAAAAACAAACGCAGTTTGGAGAAGCAGTTGTTTTTGCAGGAATTGTCAAAGCGTTCGTGCCACACGGGTGTGATCGACTACAAGGATGCGGTTTTTTTGCGTGTTGATCAAGTGTCAACTACCGAAGATAAAATCGACTATTACCTCGTGGAATACCAATACAATCAGAAGACGGGCGAATCGACGTATGTAAAAAAACAGTTCATTTTCAAATACGATTCCTATCTACAGTTGATTTCAAAAGAAGTCGTGCATTAGTTTGCGGGGAATACAATTGCCCCCGTCGCCAATTGGTACGAAGCATTTGGTGCGCTCAACCAAGGTGCATAGATTACTTTTCCCTTCGGGTCTTGAAAGTGATCGCTTGTAGCTACAAAATAGTTGGTTTGATTCACTTCAATTTGATATCCTCCGCGCTTTCGTTCGATGTAGATGCGAGAATTCCCGCATTGGAGTGTTGACGTTTTCTTTTGCGAAATCTCAAAATAATGCATCGTCCCCGGAAACATTTTTTCATACGCTCCGGCTGCAAAAGCTACTTTGCGGGTGTTTCCCTCCTTATTGGCAAAAAAACAAAAATTTTGATCGCGCTGTTTTACAATGAACGTAATCTCTTTGGTGTTTAGAAAACATACTTGCGTTTGGTTCATTCTCGAAAATCGATCGAAAACCAAAACTCCAACCCACAGGAGCGCTCCGACAAGCACACTGAAAAGCACCTTCAACTGCTGCTTTTGAATCGCCCAGTAACATCCCAAAATTAGCGCAAAAAGCAACACAACTTCCCAAAACCGAAGGACAAAGCCTGCAGAAACAGCACCTGGTAATGCATCCACAAAATCGATGATCCATAGCATTAAAAACATCGAAAAACTGAGAAGTATAGCGATTAACTTTGCCGCTGGTGGAAAAAACGACATCGAAAACAAGGCAATACCAAGTGCCAAAACCAAAAATGAAAAAACCATCAATCCCAAATTGGTCAATATAAAATAATTGGGGAACTGATGAAAATAATACAACGTCAACGGAATCGTCATGATTTGCGCAGCAATACCTACCATCGTTCCATCCCAAGCGGCTTGAATCCATTTGTACTTGGTATAAAACAAGACAGAAAGATTTCGGTTGAATAAGAAAATCCCAATCATTGCCAAATAAGAAAGCTGAAATCCAATGTCGTAAAGAAAGTGTGGATTCCAAACTAAAATCAGCACCGCGGAAAGTGCCAACGAATTGAATCCATTGTAGTTTCTCCCCAGCAAGGTACTTCCCGCCAAAATCGTAAACATCCACGCCGAACGAACTACCGATGTGGAGAGTCCGGTAAGTGCTGCGTAGATCCAAACGACTGTCAGCGCCAATAGCAAGGCTTGATTCTTGGAAATCCACCGCGAGAAAAGTCCAAAAAAGAACGTCAAAATCTGTACTAAAATCGCCACATGGAGTCCAGAAACAGCCAAAACGTGCATTGCTCCGGTATTTCCAAACTTGCGCGTCACTTCTCCATCAATCGAACTTCGATCACCGAGGATCAGTCCTTTTGCAACTGCATTTTCATCTCCTTGCAAGTAGGTATCCAACACCGCTGCAAAATGTTCGCGCAAGCCGATAAACCAATCCATAATTTCCCATTCTGCAACACCTACCTTCGTGTAGCTATCACTGGAAACAAAACTACTTTGATGAATGGATTTGTGTTTCCAATAGGATTGACTGTCAAATTCCCCTGGGTTTTTGCTGTTGACAATCGACGACAATTCAGACTTCAGTAGACACATGTCTTTTCGCTTCATTTCCCGCTCAGGATCCTCTAAAAAAACCAACAAACGTCCACGTGCAGGAAGCGTATCTTTGTAATTGATAATGAATTTTACGTCCATTTCGCATTTTCGAAAATCTGTTTTTCCCGCTGCGATCGATACGACTTCTCCCACAATTCGATCGCCGGGCAAGTAATTTTTATCAATTGAAAACGAATCACTTTGCGCTGTTTCTAGCTGATAAAGTGTCATTCCTAAACTAAAAAATACAAGCAATGGAAGTACAAATTGAACCCGATTAATTGCAGATTGCGGTCCGAACTTGAAAAATTGCATGGCAACAAAAACAACAAACACGGTCAGGCAAAGCACAAGCGAAAGGTACATATCGGGATTCAAATAATCCGCAAATACAATTCCAAACGCCATTGCGAAGAAAAAGTAAAAAAAAGGCATCGTTTGCAATCGCATGGTGTTAAAGTTTTTCTAAAAATAGAAAAATAAATACAAATCACTCATTTTTAACGCATAAATCAAAAAAATAAGCCCATTTGTTTGCTCGTCGCTTCACGAAGAAATTTTGGCTCGGATTACTCTGCACTTCGATTTAAAAAATGTAACATTGTGCTAAATCTGTTTCGATGAAGAATTCCGTATTACCGTTTTTTGTTGCTGTGTCGCTAACGTTTTCCTGCATTTCTACTGCGCAAGAAAACCGAGTCGATACCTTGCAGTTTAGCGTGGAATCAAACTTACTTGTATTTGAAGGATCACTCAACGGCGTAAAAACAAAATTTGCATTTGATACCGGCGCTGGGCTTGGCGTGTTGAATACAACGCAAGTGGCTGAATCCAACGTAACCAAAACGGGCAACAAAAATATACGCGACAGCAACGACGAAAGTAAAACCATGTCGAATGGGAAAATTGAATCGATGCAAATCGGCTCGTACCGCTTTTCAAATGTAGAAAGTGTCATTTTTGATATGCCTTTTTTGACGTGTCAACAACTCTATTTACTCGGCGGGGACGTGATCAATCAGTTGAACTGGAAATTTGACTTTGAACGCCAACAAGCCTATGTTTCGAAAACGCCTTTCTCACCAAGTGCAGACATGTCATCGATGTCGGTCTACTTTGTCAAAAACCGTCATTTTACGGATATACAAATTGGCGATAAAACGCTTAAAAAATGTTTGATCGACTTTGGATACGTGGGCACACTCGAAGCATCGAAAAAAGAACCTGCATTGAAAGCACCGCTGAAAATTGAACTGAAACAGCAACGCGTCATCGAAACCAATACGATATCCTTGGGTCTGACAAGCATCGCCGTTGGTTTGAACATGCGCACGTTTTTCATTGATTCAATCCAACTGGGAAGTTTAAGCGTTCCGCACGTCAAAGTCAACATCAAAGACGATGTAGAGAAAAAAATCGGACTCGCTTTTTTCAGAGACCAATTTTCGATGGTAATTCTAAACAACAGCGAGCACATGTATTGGCTACAACCGCGAACGCTTGTCGTTGAACCAACGTTAGGCTATGACGCAGATTACTATTTAATCGATGGTAAATTACAACTTGTTGGCAAAAACTTACGTGCAACAAGTACGAGCAGTTCCTTGACAATCGGACAAGAAATCAAATCCGTAAATGGACGAACAGCTGCGTCGTTTTCCGATATTTGCGACTTTATCGCATGGCGAATAACCCAAGCGAAGCTCGACAAATTAGTCATCGAAACATTGAACGGCGAACAACTCACGATTCCCAAAACGACCTTCTGAAGCAGCAACATGCACCAAACAAAACGGTGCTTCTCAAAAAAAGAGAGAAAAACGATTGGAAAAATCGGATTGGAATGGGAAAATTAACCCGTGCTTAACAGTGACCTTGATTCAAATTTTATAATTTTGCAGCTTTGCTCGATCTCAAATCCCAACGATTTCAGTTGAACAAGACTATTCTATAAAAAAGCATTATGAAAAAGCTATTTCAAACAAGTTTTAATCCAGCGTATTTGGATGTAACGTTACTTTTTGCGCGCGTAGTAATCAGTTGTATGATGCTGACGCACGGTTTGCCCAAAATGCAAGAATTATTGGCTGGCAACTATCAATTTGCCGACCCAATCGGTTTGGGTATGAAAACCAGTTTGATTTTAGCCGTGTTTACAGAAGTCGTTTTGTCTATCTGCATGATTTTAGGGCTTGCATTTCGCATTTCGACAATCGGATTGTTGGTAACCATGCTGATTGCTGCCTTTGTAACCCACGCAGGCGATCCGCTTGAAGTAAAAGAAAAAGCGTTACTTTATTTACTTGTATACGCTATTTTGGCGGTGGCGGGTAGTGGAAAATACGCTGTCGATCATTTCATTTCTAAGAAATTAAATTCATAAGTCGGAGATCTGTTTTGAAAAAAGAACCCGTTCACGTTTCATCACGTAACTACCAAGAAGGAATGATTACCTTGGGCGCGAGTCTCTTTTTGGGACTTGTTGCGTTTTTCACGCATTCCCTTTTCACCGATTTTTCGTTTGACGCGCTATCGGAAGTACGAATTCAGGACAAACAGTTGAGCTTGAATTTCCGATTGAAACTGCTTTACACCGCAAGCTGGGCGGCTTTTCCTTTTTTCGTTTTGGCGGTCGTTTTACTCGGTAAATTTAGGACGCGCCGACAACTTGCGTTTATCAGCTTGGGGACATTGATTGCTGGTGTAATCTTTTGGTTCTTTAAAATCTACAGT
>SSGT01000049.1 GCA_008017065.1 Crocinitomicaceae bacterium | reverse complement strand
GTCATCGAGAGTGGCTTATCCAGCAAACCTTTCGCTAAGAAAATGACCGTAAAAAATCCCAACTTTAGAAAAATCCCCACTAAAAAAGCATACCCAACTTTGTCCGACATCACGTCAAACAGCAATTCGATCCCCGTGATGATGATACTTGCAGCGAGCGCAAAAAATAGATAAACACCCAAAATAGAAATTTGAGGTGGATGCGCTGCTTGCTTAAAAACATGGGGATGCACCAAAATTCCGATTAAAAAAAGTGCGAGAACGATGCAATTAAACACAATTATTCGCTGGACAGATTTACTCATTGTTTCACTTGAAATGTTTCAACTTTTTGATTTCAGGGGCAAAAATACGGTTAATAATGCGATAGTTTTAGTTTTTTTTTGCCGATTCCTCGTCCTTTGACAGCTGAATAACTTGTCGAATAATCGACACGGTTGCGCCGAAAACAGCCAGTAAAGTGATCAATTTATAATACGAAATGGCTTCCGACGGGAACTTATTGTCTAAAAATTGCCCGAGCAAACTCCCCAAATAAATGGTTAAGCCCATTTGGATACCAAGTGTCGTAAATTTCAACCAAACGGCTGTGGGCTTTTCTTTTTTTTCCATTCTTCGATTCATTGCGTGCTGCATGTAACGCAACAAAGAAACGACATTTTTTTGGCAAACTCGTTTTTAAATCAAACTTCACAACGCCGTGCAAACCTTTCCGTTCGCAGTTTGTTAATTCAGTACACGCATTTAAACGCGTTATTTTAACATTCTTTTGGAGCATTTCCGAAAAGCGTGCAACGAATGAGAATCTTACTTGTATATTTGTAGTCAAATGATGACCGTTAAGGAAATAATCGATCCCATCCAGCCGGAAATGATAGAATTCGAAAAGCGTTTTCGCAAGAACATGCAATCGAATGTCATGATGCTCGACAAAGTGATGCACTACATCATCCGTCGGAAAGGAAAGCAAATGCGGCCGATGTTCTTATTCCTAACGGCAAAAATGCTCGGAGAAATCAACGACAAAACATACCAAGCCGCATCGCTTGTCGAATTGTTGCACACAGCGACTTTGGTGCACGATGATGTAGTTGACGATGCCAACGAACGAAGAGGTTTCTTCTCAGTGAACGCACTTTGGAAAAATAAAATCGCCGTTTTGGTTGGTGATTACATGCTCTCAAAAGTGTTGCTCCTTTCAATCGAAAACAACAACACCCGCTTGCTTGGAATCGTTGCGCGTGCGGTAAAAGAAATGAGTGAAGGCGAACTACTTCAGATCGAAAAAGCACGTAAACTCGACATCACGGAGGAAGTTTATTTCGAAGTCATTCGCCAAAAAACCGCTTCGCTCATCGCAACAGTCTGTGAAGCTGCCGCAGTTTCTGTGGATCGCGAAGATTATGCCGCAAAAATGTATCAGTTTGGCGAATTGGTCGGGCTCGCATTTCAAATCAAAGACGATATTTTTGATTACGGTACACCCAACGACATTGGTAAACCAACCGGTCTGGATATCCGCGAACGAAAAATGACATTACCGCTGATTTACGCCCTTTCGCACAGTAGCAAAGAAGTGCGCCGTGAATTAATCAACATTGTAAAAAATCACAACGAAGACACTAAAAAAGTGAGACGCGCAGTGCAATTGGTTATTGAAGCGGGCGGAATTCAGTACGCACACGCCAAAATGCAAGCGCTGAAAGACGAAGCATTGCTTCTACTGCACGACATACCCGCTTCCACCTCCAAAACGGCCCTAATCGGACTCGTAGAATACACGATTGAAAGAGAAAAATAAGTGTTATTTTTGTACCTTGATCATTCTAAAATCATATACATTATGTTTAAATACGTTGTTGCAATCAGTCTAGCGATCTCTGTTGTTGGATGTACTGAAAAAGAAGAAACAGCCGAAAAGCCAAAAATCGAAAAGAAAGAAGACTTGGTCGTTGTGAAAAATGGCTTGTTTACCGAATATTATCCAGGAAAGAAACAAGTCAAATTTCAAGGGCAACAAGACGAGTTGAAACAAAGACATGGTCGTTGGACATTCTATTCTGAATCGGGGATTGAATTGTCTATCACACACTACATTCATGGCGTAAAGCATGGTCATACGATCGTGAAATATCCAAACGGAAACATGCACTATGTGGGTGAATACGACAATGGAAAGGAAATCGGCAAGTGGCAAATGTATGACGAACAAGGAAATGTAACAGTTACAGATTACGACGCGCTTAATTAAGGCAACATCTATGGGAAGAATTCCGCCGCACATCATTGACGAAATCATGCAAACTGCTCGTGTAGAGGAGGTTGTTGGTGAATTCGTGAACCTAAAACGCGCTGGATCCAATCTCAAAGGATTAAGTCCTTTCACCGATGAAAAAACACCTTCGTTTGTAGTTTCGCCGGCCAAACAATTGTTCAAATGCTTCTCAACCGGAAAAGGTGGCTCTGTGGTCACTTTCCTGATGGAGAAAGAGCATTATTCGTATCCAGAAGCACTGCGTTGGCTTGCCGACAAGTACGGCATACAATTGCCCGAAGAAGAGGAACAAACAGCCGAACAAATTGCTGCCGTTACCGAACGTGAAAGTTTGCAAATCATCAACGAGTTTGCCAAAAATCACTTTCAACACAGTTTGCACGAAACCGACGAGGGAAAAGCAGTTGGACTTAGTTATTTTTTGGAGCGAGGTTTCCGCATGGACATCATTCAGAAATTCAACTTGGGATACTGCTTAAACAAGGGAAACGATTTCACCGAGGCAGCCCTTTCCAAAGGATACAAACTCGAATACCTCGAGAAAGTTGGTTTGGTCAAGTCGAAAGACGATCGCCACTTTGATTTTTTTCGAGGGCGTGTGCTTTTTCCAATCCACTCCGTCACAGGAAGAGTGCTCGGATTTGGCGGTCGAACCTTGCTGGCCGATAAAAAAATTGCCAAGTATTTCAATTCGCCTGAAAGCATCATCTACAACAAAAGTGAAATCCTCTACGGATTGTATTTTGCCAAAGGTGATATTATTAAATACGACAACTGTTTCCTTGTTGAAGGATATACGGATGTAATCAGCATGCACCAAGCAGGTGTAACCAATGTGGTTTCATCATCCGGTACATCGTTGACGCACGGTCAAATCAAACTGATTCGTCGCTATACCCAAAACATTACGATTCTGTACGATGGCGATGCCGCTGGAATCAAAGCCTCGTTTCGTGGAATTGACCTGATTTTAGAAGAAGGATTGAATGTGCGGGTTGTTTTGTTTCCGGATGGAGACGATCCTGACTCGTATTCCAAAAAAGTTGGATCAGCGGAATTGGAACGCTACATCAAGGAAAACACGAAAGACTTCTTGAGTTTCAAAGCCGAACTTTTGTTGGGCGATGGAGTATCTGATCCAGGTATGCGTGTGAAATTGATTCACGACATCGTACATTCCATCTCTTTGATTCCCGACCAAATCACGCGTTCAATCTACGCCAACGAGATTTCAAACCGATTCGATATTGATTTGCAAGTCATCAACCAAGAATTGGGAAAGCTTCGCAAAAATCAACTGGCAAAACAGCTCGACGAACCGGCGATTTCGGAATTTACAATCACACCGGCACAACCCAAAGAACAGGCACAAACGGCGCAGAAAAAACCAAAAAAATTCTTTGCGGAAAACGATTTAATTCGCATCTTGGTGAAGTACGGGCAGTATGCGATCGAAGTAGAACAAATCGACGAAAAAGGTGAAAAGGAAAAAATTGAAGTTTCAGTCGCCGAATTGATCTGCCATGAATTGTTGAAAGACGATCTCACCTTTGAAAATGAAATCTACGCGCAACTGCATCAATTGATTTCCGCAGGATTAACGGAAGGTACGCTCTACAAACCGAGCTTCTTTATGCGGCACGAAAATCAAGAGATCGTAAAAGTTGTGTCTGAAATTGAAACAGAGAATTACGAGTTGAGTAACAATTGGTTGTTGATGCATTCCATCGATACCAATACGGAACTTGACAAGTTGAAACGAGCAGTTTTGGACGGTGTTTATGCATTCAAATCAGAAAAAATTCAGCACCGTATTGCTGAGATCCGCACCGAATTATCCGAAGCTATCGAAATGGAAAACCAATCACACATCGAAGATTTATTGGTGGAACAAGTCACCCTCGAAAAAATCAAGATGGCGCTTTCGGCTGAATTAGGCCGAATCATTCTCCGCTAAACATCCAAATCCGTTGCGCATTCGTTGATCCATGATAACGATTGCAAACAAATTCGCAACTTACTTTGTTTTTAATAAAAAGTACATCATGAAAAATACCGTGTATAGTGTCATCCTCCTACTTGTGTTTCAAGCGTGCACGTCCGCCTCACCTGCAAACGAAAAAATTCCGGTGCCAAAACCAACGCGTACGAAGGATTTGAGTAAACTTCAAACCGCTTATTTTGCGAGTGGATGCTTTTGGTGTGTAGAAGGAATTTATGAAATCACAAAAGGTGTAGAAGAAGTAGTAAGCGGCTATGCTGGTGGAACAGAACCCAATCCGACTTACGAACTTGTATCTACTGGTCGCACGCGGCACGCAGAAACCGTGAAAGTATATTACGATTCAACGGAAATAAGCTACGAAATGTTGTTGAAAGTATTTTTCAATTCGCACAATCCGACGACCTACAACAGTCAAGGTCCGGATACGGGGCCACAGTACCGTTCAGTGATCTTTTACCAAAATGAATCCGAACGAATTCAAGCAGAAAATTACATCAAGCAATTGCTGAAAGACAAGGTTTTTCCAAAGATTGTAACCGAAGTGGTACCCTTGACCGTATTTTACGAAGCTGAAATTTACCACCAAGACTACGAACGCAACAATCCAAATAATCCGTATGTACAAGGCGTTTCGATTCCTCGCATTGAAAAATACAAAGCAAAAACACCAGAATTGATTAAAGAATAAATCAAAAAGAGGCTGCCCATAGTAACTATAGACAGCCTCTTTTTAGTTTATCTGATTGTGATCGTACTCCTTCTTGTACAATCAACCAACCTGGTTTACAGTTTTTTGTACACAATCGCCGACTTTTGTGGATTCAAATTACCCTTTGCGAGCCCGATTGTTTTGGAATCGATAAATTCCACATTGAATTCCTGAGATCCAGATAGATCATAGGTTGAAAACAATTCTTTCGCCACTTTATTTTCGGTCAGTTTAAACTGAAAATCCGACGAGCGGGTGATTCCTGAAACCAATACGGCATTCGAATCTAAAAATAATTGAACGTATTTGTTGTCGTTTCGTTTGATGACGCGGCCTACCAATTTTGCGTCTTCCCGCTCGATTTGAATCTGAATTCCATCCAACATACTTCGTCCGACCAATTCCCATTTTCCAATAAACAGTTCATCTGATTTTAGCGCTGTTCGCGGAGTACAACCCACGAGAATCAATCCGCTAACAAGGAGAATCCACAACAACGATTTTAGTCGGTCCATAACGTGCACTTAGTTTTTTTGAAGCAAGCTTCGAATACTTGTTTTTGCATCAATCATTCCGCGCAACGCATCGATCGAAACGCGTTCTTGCAGCATTGTATCACGGTCACGAATCGTTACTGTATTGTCTTCCAACGTTTGATGGTCAACGGTTACAGAAAACGGCGTACCAATCGCATCTTGACGGCGGTAACGTTTTCCAATTGCATCTTTTTCGTCGTACTGGCACAAGAAATCAAATTTCAAATCATCGATAATCTCTCGTGCTTTTTCTGGCAAACCGTCTTTTTTAGTCAACGGCATCACAGCTACTTTGTACGGAGCCAACGCAGGCGGGATACTCATCACCACGCGTTCAGAACCATCTTCCAAGGTTTCCGTTCGCAAGGAATTACTCAAAACGGATAGAAACATACGATCGAGTCCAACCGACGTTTCAACCACATACGGAACATAATTTTGATTGATTTCTGGGTCAAAAAATTGCAATTTCTTTCCAGAATGAATTTCGTGTTGTTTTAAGTCAAAATCGGTTCGCGAGTGGATTCCTTCCAATTCTTTGAATCCCATCGGGAAATCAAATTCGATATCGCATGCTGCATTCGCATAATGTGCCAACTTGATATGGTCGTGCGTACGGTAAGAATCTTCCCCTAAACCAAGCGCTTTGTGCCATTTCAAACGAGCCGCTTTCCAATACTCGTACCATTTCATCTCTTCGCCCGGACGTACAAAAAATTGCATCTCCATTTGTTCAAACTCACGCATGCGGAAAATAAACTGGCGAGCAACAATTTCATTTCTGAATGCCTTTCCAATTTGAGCAATTCCAAACGGAATTTTCATTCTCCCTGATTTTTGAACATTCAAAAAGTTCACAAAAATACCTTGAGCCGTTTCAGGTCGCAAATAAATTGTAGACGCATCTCCGGCAACCGAACCCAACTCAGTAGAAAACATCAAATTGAATTGACGCACTTCCGTCCAGTTTTTGGAACCTGAAATCGGACAAACAATTTCAAGATCCATGATCAACTGATACACACCCTCTAAATCGTTGTTGCCCAAGGTTTCTTTGAAACGCGCTTCAATTTCCTCAATCTTTTGTGCATTGCGAAGCACATTTGGATTCGTTTGTCTAAACTGAGCTTCGTCAAAATCAGGAGCAAACTTCTTGCGTCCTTTCTCCACCTCTTTCTCCATCTTTTGACGGATTTTTTCGACGTGCTCTTCAATCAACACGTCTGCTCGGTATCTTTTTTTAGAATCCTGAAAAACAAGTCCCTCCGGCCGACTATCAAACTCACCAAGCAGATCAACCCGGAGAGGACAATCAGGACGACAATCGGTCTTTACTTTCACGGCATATATCGCCAGAACAGCGCGCTAAAACAGCAATTTCGTGCCATAAGAGACGGGATCTCAAACAAATACAACTCAAAACATTGATAACTAAATCTCAAAACAGTACTCTACCTAATCC
>SSGT01000016.1 GCA_008017065.1 Crocinitomicaceae bacterium | reverse complement strand
GCCAATAAAAGTGGATTTATTATCACCGATGATGGCTTGCTTTCAGGTCCCGGAATCAGTCTTAGTTTTACAACCGATGAAAAGGGGTATTTCAAAATTACGCATACGGGAAAAGAAAGCGTCGACAAATTTACTGTTCGGGTGCAAGGCTCGTCGGATGTGTTGCGCGTAACTAATTTATCGGGAAACAAGAAGAATTTGGGGAAGGTGTATATTAATCCGCCGAGTGTGAGCTATTATTTGAAGTTAGAGGTTAATAATAACTCTTATACATCGGCCGATACACTTACTTATTATGATTGGGGCTATCCTTCAAATGGTTCAACTCACTGGGTTAAAAAGTTAGCTGGACCTTTTGAAAATGGCATTATAGATACAGTTTATTCAGCTTTCAATGTTAACGCTTTTCCTATAAATTATGGTAGCAGTACACCACCTAATTTAAGAATTGATTATGGTGTGAATTTATGGAATCAAAATCATGTTTTAATTCCAACACCACATTGTGTAAATGATCAACAAACTATTATTTTAGAAATCGACTAAATTTTAAATCTGCCTTTGCTTCAAATTAAATGAGGCGAAGGCAGTTTTAACAAAAATAACACCATGAAAACAACCTCTTATTTCATAGTCATTCTCTTACTAGCATTCTCCTGTAAGAAAATGACAAATTCAAATGATCCAGTCGTCATTGAAGGCATCTTGATGGCGAGTTGTGATGTTCCTGCGGCCAATAAAAGTGGATTTATTATCACCGATGATGGCTTACTTTCAGGTCCTGGGATCAGTCTTAGCTTTACGACCGATGAAAATGGGTATTTCAAAATTACGCATACGGGAAAAGAAAGCATGGACAAATTTACTGTTCGGGTGCAAGGCTCGTCGGATGTGTTGCGAGTAACTAATTTGTCAGGGAACACGAAGAATTTGGGTAAGGTGTATATTAATCCGCCTAGTGTAAATATTTACATGAAGTTAAAGATCAATAATCATATTTACAACGAATTGGATACGTTACATTATAGGAACGCAGGTTATCCAACCAATGGATTGGACCCATGGTTAAAAATAGCTGGACCTTTTGTAGAGGGGACTATTGATACGATTTATAATGCTGTTAATCCTGGAGTATTTCCGTTGAGTTTTGGAAGTAATTTGATTCCAGAAATGAGATTAGATTACTACATAAATAATTATGACTCTTGGAATGATAAATTTGTCTATATCTCAACTCCTCATTGCAGTGATGAATATCAAACCATCACGTTGGTAATAGATTAGATTTTTAAACAGCCTTTGCTTCAAATTACTTGGGGCAAAGGCTGTTTTTTATAGCGTCTTTATTTCAGTACATTTACGACTCCTTGTTTGCGGTAGATGTGTGCATCGTAGGTATTGACCCAAATGTCCCACGTGTACGTTCCATCTTGCACCAACACTCCATTATATGTTCCATCCCAACCAAGGTTGGTGTCGTTGGATTCAAAAATCATTTCTCCCCAACGATTGAAAATTTTCAAGTTATAAGCAGTTACTTCCTCTGCAAAAACAGGCTTGAAAATTTGATTGAACTCGTCGCCATTCGGCGTAAATGTATTTGGAACGTACATCACCAACCTGTTGTCGAAATAGATTATTCTTACGGCTGAGTCAACGCAACCGTTGTCGTTGTAGGCAATGAGCGTAATTAAAAATTGATCTACTACGTAGGCTGGAAAACTCACATCGCCTGGTTCAAAATAGTCGTAATCAATCGAACCACCTAAATTCCAACTGTATGAATCTGAATCCGTTGATAAATTGGTGATGTTAGTTTCTGGATACGGCACTCCTAATTCAACATTAGTGATTCCGATCTCGGCATCTGGAGTTTCCAACACACAAATAAAGTCGGCATACGTCACGCTGTTACTACAGCCATTGATGTCGGTGATTTCGAGGGTTATATCGTAACAGCCTTCTCCGGTAAAGGTGTGCTCTATTTGCGTTCCACTTCCTGTATTACCATCACCAAATGTCCAATCACTGATGTGTTGTTCCAACGAAGTATTCGTTAATTTGACTTCTAACGGATCACAACCGACAAGCACATTCGCATCAAATGAAACCTGAATTTGTGCAGGTTGTGTTAATAATGTTGTTACTTCTACGACACAATTGTTGTTGTCGGTAATCGTGAGGTCGTAAGTTCCAGTTGGAATCTCTGTATTGTCAGCTGTCGTCGCGCCGTTTGACCAAGCGTAAACATACGGAAGTGTTCCACCGCTTGTAGTTGTAAAAATCGAACCATCTGTATAACCAAAACAACTGGGTTCATCGATGGTGGTAGAAGCAACCAATACTTCTGGTTCTGTGAGTTGGAAATTAAACGAACGTTGGCAGTTATTGGCGTCTGTGATTTGAACAGAATATACGCCGTCGGCTAAATTGCTGATATCTTCCGTAGTTGCGCCGTTGCTCCAAGCATACGAATAGCCTGGTGTTCCGCCGAGGGTTGTGAAATTAATCGCACCGTCGGTGAAGTCAAAACAGCTGATGTTTGTCCGCACCGAGTCTGTGATTGAGATTTGTGTCGGTTCAAAAATTTCAATGGATTCAGTTAAAACACAGTTGTTGGCATCTGTTGTTTGAAACGAATAGATTCCTGCTGCAAGATTTGGGTTGGTCAAGCTACTAATTGAATTACTCCATCCCGACGTGTAGGGAGCAGTACCGCCTGAAACAACCACTGTTGCACTTCCAGATGTTCCACCAAAACACACGTTGTCGGTGGTTGCAAAGTCAAAAGCAAGCGGAGCCGTTGGTTGATTCACATCGATCGAATTTGTGAATGAACAATTGTTTTCATCGGTTACTGTCACTTCGTAATTGCCAGCCACGAGGTTTGAAATTGAGGCAGTTGTTGCTCCATTCGTCCAACTGTAAGTATACGCTCCTTGACCACCAATTGCATCTACTGAAGCGCTTCCGGTGGCCAATCCATGGCAGAGAACATCGACAGCAGAAAGTTGTATTGCTAAAGCATCTGGTTGTGTAATCTCAATCGTCTCGCTGATTTGACAGTTGTTGAAATCCGTCACAACTACCGTGTAGTTTCCAGCTGGTAAACCAGTGACAACATCCGTCGTTTGACCGGAATTCCAAGCATAGCTATAGGGAGTCGTACCGCCCGAAACCGAAGCGGAAACATTTCCATTGGATTCGCCAAAACAAATCACTGGATTCATCGAAAGATCCAATCCCAATGCGGCCAACGGTTGTGAAATAGCATACGAGTTGGTGAATACACAGCCTTGATGATCCGTAACGGTCAACGTATAATTTCCCGCAGGCTGATTCGTAATTTGACTGTTGGTCGCTCCGGTTGACCATAGATATGAATACGGAGTTGTACCTCCGGATATTGTGGTCGAAACCGATCCTGTAGATTCTCCAAAACACGCAACGGGTACACTAACAAAAGCATCCGAAAGTGGCGCTGTTGGTTGAGTAACCTGAACAGTAGGAAGCAAAAAGCCACAACCGTTGAAATCGGTAATTTCCAAACTGTAGGTTCCTGTAGGAATGGATGAAAGATCTTGGGACGATTGGCCAGAGTTCCAAGCATACGTGTAGGGACTTGTGCCGCCCGTGACACTTACATCGATGCTTCCTGTAGATTCACCATGACAAGCAACGTTCACTTGCGTAGAAGTTGCATGTAAGGGAGCAACGGGTTGTGTAATTTGAACCGATTGATTCGCTAAACAACCGCGCGAATCTTCCACGGTGACTGCATACGATCCGTCGGGTAAATTGGTGATGTCTTCTGTTTGTAAGCCATTCGACCAAGCGAATGAATAGGAAGGTGTTCCGCCAGATACGGTTATGTTTATTGCACCGGTTTCTACTTCGTGGCAAAGTACATTCGTTTGCGAAAAAGCAATGGAAAGTGGCGCATTCGGCTGAGAAACAGTTACTGATGCGGAAATAGTACAACCTTTTGCATCTGTTACAACTACGCTGTACGTACCCGTAACTAAATTCACCAAGTCTTCCGTAGTTTGTCCATTCGACCACGCGAATACGTATGGTGCAGTTCCACCAGTGACAGTGAAATCAATTGAACCGTCGGAGCCTGTAAAACAGGAAACGGTAGAAACGGAATTGGAAGTTGCCAACGGTGCCGTAGGTTGATCAATTTGATATATTTCTGAATAGACACAGTTGTTTTGATCGGTTACTGTCAACTCGTAGCTTCCAGAAACAAGGGAACTTATTGAACTGCTTGTTGCCCCCGTGTTCCATGCGTAATTGTATGGAGCTGTTCCACCAGCAACGTCAATTTGAATTTGTCCAGTATTTTCGCCAAAGCAATTGACATCGGTGATATTTTCCGTAATAGCCACTGGATTGGCAGGTTCACTGATTACATCCGAAAGTGTGAAATCACATCCATTGTCGTCGGTCACAATCACGGTATATGTTCCAGCTGTTAAATTGGAAATCTGAGCGCTTGTTTCCCCGTTGTTCCAACTGAATGTGTAGGGACCGACACCACCATTCGGTGTTACTTCCATAGTTCCCGTATTGTATCCGTTGCACAACACATCGGTATGAATGCTTGTCGCTGTTACAGCAGTACTTGGCTCGGTGATTAAAACAGACAAAAACTCACCGCAACCGTTTAAATCGAGCACATTCACGGCATAATTTCCCGCAGCGAGGTTGGAAATGTCTTCGGTTATTGCACCAGTTGTCCAGGCAAAAGTGTGTGGTGCGACTCCGCCAGTAACAAGCAAGTCGATTGCGCCAGTGGATTCCGTGAAACAAGCAACATTCGTATGTGTTTCAGAGAGCACGGTGGTGTTACTTGGATCTAAGATTTCAACGTTCAACGATGCTTGACAATTGTTGTTATCGGTCACTAATACAACATATTGACCTGCTAGCAGATTGATTTGATCTTCATTGGTTGAAGCATTATTCCACGCGTAAACATAGGGCGATGTTCCGCCAGAAACCTGCAAGTCGATCGTTCCTTGTTGCGCACCGATACACAACGCGTCGGTATGCGTTTCAGTCAGCATCAGTGGTTGTATCGGTTGCAGAACAGTCACAGAAATCAATGCAGAACAGCCCAACTGATCACTCCCGGTCAGGGAATAAACACCGCTGGCAATCGCCGTTAAATCCGATGTTGTTTGTCCATTCGACCAAGCAAATGTATAGGGCGCTGTTCCTCCAACCGCAGTGGCATCGATCGATCCAGTCGACTCTCCGAAACAAAGGATATCCACATGTGATTCGCTCAGTTGCAGAGGTGCTGCGGGTTGTGTGATTGACGTTGTTGCGGAAGTGGTACAACCGTTGATATCGATCACATCTACGGTATATGTTCCTGCTGGAATCCCTGTTAGATTTTGGGATGTGGCACCTGTATTCCACGTGTATGTGTACGGAGCTGTACCACCAACAGTTGCTTGAACAATAGCACCTGTATTTTCACCAAAGCAATTGACAGCGGTTGGAGTCAACGCCGTTTGTAACACAGCAGCTGGTTGTGAGATGTTCAAGTTTGTCAGCGTAACCGCGCAGTTGTTGGCATCTGTAACGGTAACAAAATAATTGCTAGCGGGGTAATTGATGAGGTCTTGCGCCGTATTGGAATTGTTCCAAGTGTAGGTATATGCGCCTGTTCCTCCTGTTGGAGAGACATCAATACTTCCATCCGAAAGTCCAAAACAACTCACATTCTGGATCGTGGCAGTGGCGGAAATTGCGGACGCAGGTTGTGTTATTTCGACTGTGATTGTTTGACTACAAAGTTCGGCGTCTGTCACCGTCAATTGATATGTTCCAGTGCTCAAGTTGGAAAGATCTTGTGTCGTGGCTCCAGTACTCCAACTGTATGTATACACGGGCGTTCCACCCGATACGGAAACATCAATACTCGCAGTGGATTGACCAAAGCAAAGTACATCAACCGAAGTTTCGGTGAGCGCAAGCGGTGCAGTTGGCTGCGTAACCGTATAGTTTTCGGTAAATTGGCAATTGTTGTTGTCGGTAATTGTCAGTGAGTAAGTTCCTTGTGTGAGATTTGAAATATTGGCTGTTGTTGCACCGGTTGACCAAAGAAAGGTGTAAGGCGCTGTTCCTCCCGTTGGATTGGAGGTAATTTGTCCGTCGGAACCACCGAAGCACGAAACGGGCGTGATTTGTTCGTTAAGTGCCAACGCTGCTGCGGGTTGAGTGACAGAAATCGTGGGAATTGAAATCGAACAGTTGTGCTCATCGGAAATAGTAACGGTATAGTTGCCACTGGAAATACCCGAAAGGTCTTGTGTGGTAGCACCGTTGTTCCATGCATAATTGATTGTCCCTGTTCCACCGGTTACAGTCAAATCAATCGCTCCTGTTGATTGACCAAAGCAGGCGATCGGCGTTGCAACAAAAGAGGCATTGAGCGCGGAAGCAGGCTGGTTGATCGTGTATGAATCGGTGAATGTACATCCGTTGGCATCGCTCAAGGTCAGTGAATACGTACCTGCTGTTATGTTCTCTAAGTCTTGTGTTGTAGCACCTGTCGACCAAGCAAACGACCAAGGTACAGTGCCTCCAAAAGGCGAAACGAAAATCGATCCCGTATTTTCTCCTGTACAAAGCACATCGACCGTGTTTGCCGCAAACTCTAGCGGAAAGCTGGGGGCTAGAATTGTAATCGTGTCCTGTGCCAAGCAAAAATTAGCGTCGTACACACTCACAATGTATTGCCCCGCACTCAAATTCGTCAGTTGGGCAGTTTGAGGACCGTTGTTCCAAAAGTATGTGTACGGTGCTACTCCACCTGTAGGCGTAACGGTAGCGCTACCATTTGATTCACCGAAGCACTGCACATTGTTTCCCGTTAGATTCAGTTCCAATTTGGGCGGTTTTGTGAGTACCGTCGACAAATTGAGCGTACAACCTAAACTGTCTGTTACAACAACAGAATAGGTACCTGCAGTAAGACTGAAAATAAAGTTGTTGGTCATGCCGTTGTTCCACAAATAGGTGTAACCGGGTGTTCCGCCAGAAACCGTTACCAACGTCGAACCATCTGCATTGTTTTCAAAGCAACTTACGTTGTATCCAAAGTAATTCGTTTGGTTTTGAATCGACCCCGTTAGCTGTGGACTTTGTGTTACGTTGAATGTTTGAGTCGCCGTGCAGGTATTGGAATTTGTGACCGTAACCGTATACGTTCCAGCCGTCAGACCAGTTGGGTTTGCAGACGTATTTCCATTCGACCAAGCGTACGTAAACGGACCATTTCCGGATGCTGTTATTGAAATTGCACCTGTATTTTCATTGAAGCAATTTACATTCGTGATGGAATTTAATTGGATTGTTGGCGGTACATTCACGATGACCGTTGCAAAGGTATCAAGTACACAATCTAATCCGTCAAATGTTATTTCCACATTGTAAATTCCTTGATTTGCGCTCGTTGCATTGGAGATAGAAGGATTGTGAATCGATGACGTAAATCCAATTGGTCCCGTCCACGCATAGTTTGCGTTGGGCGAGGAGGGAAGTGAAAATTGGATCGTTTCGCCAATACAAATTGGGCTGTTGTAGGTGATTGCAGTGATCGGACAAGCGGCTACATTGATCGAAAGAATGTCGGAAGCAATCGTAGGGCAACCGAAAGCGTCATACAAATCGGAAAGTCCGCTGTTGTTGTAACTATTTCCCGAAATATTCCCTGTTCCAAAAATATACGCTTTGTGTTCCAAGGTTTGATCGCACTGAAACATCAAGCAATCGTCGATGACGGTGACACGAAATTTCAAAACAGTGCTATCTCCTCCGGTTGGAGAATTGGCGACGGCCCCGCCAGTACTGCCGTTGGCTCCTGTTCCGATGCGCGCGATGATTACCTTGTTTACAGGATCGTATTCCGCCTGATCATCCGCAAAAGCGTCGGTTTTTGGCCCCGAATTTTGTCCGTAGGTAATGGACAACGAATTGGGTACATAAACAGTTCGTGGATCGAGCGTATCGGTTATAAAAGTCCCGAGGGAAACATCCGATCCAATATTTTTTCCGACAACCGTATATTCCAACTGGTCGCCCGGATTCACTTGACCTCCGTTCAAATCGGAAATGTAAACGGTTGCACGCAGATCCGGCTCAAAAACATCAATAACCGATGTTACAACCGATGTCAATATGGTTTCACCACCCGTTGTAATTTGGATATTTGCCGAATTGGTGTTGTTGCCGATGTAATTCAACGACGTATTGACGGGTTTGAAAATACTGGCATCGTGTCCCAAGGTGTTATTTAAACTCGGATTTCGGAAAGGTGTTAGCACACCGTTGTAGGCTATTGAACTGTTAAATACATCGTTGGCGTTGTGGGCTGCGTCTGACACGTTGACAAACGACCCCGCGCCGTTGAACAGCAATTGATCTCCCACATCGCTTCGATCCCCGTCGTGGGAAACGACACCCAATTCAAAGTTCACAGGTCCCACAAGTGGAGTTACAAAGCCGCTGATCGGAATTGTGACACTGTTTCCAGTACTTACGTTTGCAAGTCCGTCAAAAACGGTCAAGTTGCGCATTGATTCATATACGTTTTTGTATACGACCACAATTGTCCATCCACCATAAACAGCAGACACACCCGTGCGTGTAACTAAATCAGCTACGGTATATCGCGCTTTGATTCCGCCGCCTTGCACGATGGATGTGATATTTTTGTAGCAATGATACGTTTGATGTCCCGTCGAGTTGTCGAGCAAATCATCGGCTACCAAGGTTTGGTATGCACCGTTATTGACTTTGAGTTTGATCTGATTTCGCGTTGTATAGTTGGTCGTGGTTGTTGGGGTTCCACCGGTACTAACCCGTGCCGACCAATACAATCCAGCCCACAACACTTCACTACAATTGGCGAGGTTTAAACTATCGCTCGAAGACATGAATGTACTCGGATTTCCGTCGATATCGACGTAGGTCATCGTGAAATTATTGTTGATACCATTTCCTGCGGGCGGAACCTGAGCGATTGTCGTATTGCAGTTGGTGCAACTTACGGATACGTTCGAAAGCATCGCGATTCCGCCTTTTTGTTGGTTTTGGTAGCGAATGCTAAAAGGATCAACAACTTGCGCCACTGCGCTGAAAATAAAAGACAGAGAGAGAAGAGAGAGCACTATATGTTTTCGCACGTGGAGTATTTTTTGTTTTCTAGTGTTTGAAAGACGAAATTTAATCTTTTTAGTTGGGTAATCCGGTGAATGAATTTTAGTTTTTTTTAACACGCAATAAAAAGGTGTGTTAATAATCTGACATTTTCCGATCGTCGATCCTGCGGTTGCCGTATTGATGCGGATATTGAAATAATTCAGGCGACTTGGATTTCACTTCGGAATTTCTCTTATATTCGTTTTTTTGAATTGTAAACTATGGTTTCATTGCCGATAATTGGTCGTAAAGACAAAGCCGATTTTCCGTCGTTGGATATCAAATCGCTCGATGTAAAAATTGACAGCGGCGCCTACTCTTGTTCGATTCACTGCGATCACGTGGAGGTGGTGGAAAGCGAGGGAAAATCCATGTTGGAAGTGGTTTTTTTGGATAAAGATCATCCGAAATACACGGGAAAAAAACACTATTTTGAACAGTTTAAAAGAAAAAAAGTCAAGTCATCGACCGGTTATCAGCAAGAGCGTTATTTTGTTCCGCTTGCGTTGAGTTTGTTTGGACAGGTTTTTGTGACTGATTTTTCGCTGACGAGTAGAAATGGACTGAGAAATCCGGTTTTGCTTGGCAGAAAACTCCTGAACAAACAATTTTTGATAGATTCGAGTAAAACCAATCTATCACACAAATCTACAAAGTTGAAATTTAAAAAATAATAATTCCAAACGCACATGAAAATTGCCATTTTATCTAGAAATTCAAACTTATACTCAACGCGACGTTTGGTGGAAGCAGCCGAAAAACGAGGACACGAAGCGTATGTAGTGGATCATCTGAGATGTAACATAGAAATCGAACAAAAAGGTCCGTCGTTGTATTACATGGACAAGTACTTGGAAGGATTTGATGCGGTCATTCCGCGGATTGGTGCTTCGGTAACGTTTTACGGTACAGCTGTCGTTCGTCAATTTGAAATGATGAATGTTTTTACAGCGGTCGGATCGCGAGGAATTGTGCATTCACGGGATAAATTGCGCTGTTTGCAAGTGCTTTCGAAAGAAGGAATTGGATTGCCAAAAACGGTTTTTACGAATTATTCGCGAAACGTCGAACATGTGGTAGAATCAGCGGGTGGAGCTCCTGTTGTGTTGAAGTTATTGGAAGGAACGCAAGGTTTAGGCGTTGTGTTGGCTGAAAATCAAAATGCGGCACAATCAGTTTTAGAGGCGTTCAACGGGTTGAAGGCACGTGTGATTGTTCAAGAGTTTATTCACGAAGCAAAAGGAGCCGATATCCGCGCATTTGTTGTTGATGGTGAAGTAGTTGGAGCCATGAAACGCCAAGGGAAAGAAGGTGAATTTCGTTCCAATTTACATCGTGGAGGTTCGTCGCGGATCATTGAATTGACTCCCGAAGAAAAAGACATCGCTATACGTGCTGCTGCTGCTGTAGGACTCGGAATTGCGGGGGTAGATATGCTTCAGTCGGAACGCGGACCGCTGGTGTTGGAGGTAAATTCTTCGCCAGGTTTGGAAGGAATTGAGCGCACAACACACAACGATATTGCAGGGAAAATTATCCAATACATTGAAAAAAATGTAAGGAAATAGGTTGTTTTAATACGGTATTTTTTATGGTTTCAAAAAAGAAGTTAATCATTTTAGGACATGAAATTTTACCCGGAAAGGGGGCGGAATTGAACTTGGATGTTGCTAAATTGCACACAAGTACGCCGATTCAAGTCCCCGTTATTGTGAATCGTGCAAAAGAAGATGGTCCGGTTTTGTTGTTGATGGCTGGAATGCACGGTGATGAAATCAACGGAATGGAAATCATTCGACGCGTAATTCGTAAAGGGTGGAACAAACCCAATGCAGGTACAATCATTTGCATTCCGGTATTCAACATTTTTGGATTCCTCAACGTGTCGCGCGAATTGCCCGATGGACGGGATTTGAATCGCAGTTTTCCGGGGTCAAATTCGGGATCTTTGGCCAGTCAATTTGCGTATCATTTTATGAAAGAAATTGCTCCGGTGGTCGATTATGTGATTGATTTCCATACAGGTGCTTCGCAGCGAAATAACTTTGCACAAATTCGGTGTGTTTTTTCCGACGAGCAGAGTTTGCAATTGGCGCACGTGTTTAATCCGCCGTTTATCATCCACTCGTCATACATTTCCAAATCGATTCGGGAATCGATGAACAAGCGGGGAAAGAAGATTCTTCTTTTTGAGGGTGGAAAGACCAATTCGATCGAAGAGAAGGTCGTTAACGAAGGGTTGGATGGCATCAAACGTATGCTCGAACACCTACAAATGCGCAATTTTAAATTTGACAATAGTTTGAATCGGGAGCCGATTTTTATCAAGAACTCAAAATGGATTCGCGCTTCGCATGCGGGCATGTTTTGTTTGATGGTTGAAAACGGTACAAAAGTTCTGCCGGGTACAATTCTCGGGATTATTACCGATCCTTTCGGGAAAATCGAGCGAAAAGTAAAATCGAATGTGGAAGGATTCGTTTATTGTGTGAATGAAACACCCGTCGTGAATAAAGGTGATGCACTTTTTCACATTGGTGTAGCCATTGAAAATCCAATTGTTCCGGAGTACAAAGAGTTGTATATATGACTTCTACGTGTTTTTTTTGAGATTACAAGTTATGATGTGGCGGTAAATCAGAAGGGATTTTCGTCACGCGGTCATTCAACACAATACTTCCGGTTACGGCGACATTTAAGGACGAGTTTCCGGGTAATTTCACCAAGAAATGACATTTGGATTTTACTTCTTCAGGCAATCCAAAATCTTCGGAACCCAGCAAGTAAATCGCTCGTTTGGGATGTTCAAATTCAGCCAATGGAATTGCTGTATCGTCAATCTCAATCCCTACGAGTCGACAATCGTATGGAATGTTGTTGAGCAAATCTTCGAATTCGTCGTAATGAAACAACGGAATGCGCGACCAAGCTCGAACGACATCAGAAGTTTGCTTTTTATACTTTTTCCCAACGGTGAAAATATAACTCGCTCCCAATACATATGCCGACCGCCACAACGTACCGATGTTGTGTTCCGTTTTGTGTTTGTAGATTCCAATAGCGCAGTACCCGTGGATGTTTTTGGTTTTCATGCAACAAAGGTAAAACATTTTCAAAAAGACTTTCAGGTTTTAAGCATCGTTGCAGGACAACTTTTTGCATTGATTTTGGAAAATTGATAACTTTACGCAACTTTAAAGAATAAGAAAATCAAAATTATAAAACATGAATCCTAAAATCTTAACATCCTAACATCCTAACATCCTAATATCTTAAAATCCTAACATCCTAATATCTTAACATCAAAAAAAACAAAAACATGGAATTCATCGACGAAAAATTGGATCAATACGTTTGCAAGCACACCGATCGTGAGTCGGAATTGTTGTATCAGTTGAATCGACAAACACATTTGAAAGTGTTGAATTCTCGGATGCTGAGTGGACAGTTTCAAGGGCGGTTGTTGAGTATGATTGCGCACATGATTCGACCTCAAAACGTGTTGGAAATAGGCACATACACGGGATATTCAGCGCTTTGTTTTTTAGAAGGTTTGGCAGAAAACGGTAGAATCACGACGATTGATATCAACGAAGAGTTGGAAGATTTTGTGCGAGATTTCATTCAAAAAGCGGGAGCGGAAAACCAAATTCAGTACGTGATTGGCGACGCGATGGAATTAATTCCTACCATGCACGAGCAATTTGATTTGGTGTTTATCGACGCCGATAAAGAAAATTATTGCAATTACTACGACCTAGTTTTTGACAAGGTAAAAGTCGGAGGTTACATTTTGGCCGACAATGTGTTATGGTCGGGTAAAGTGGTTGGGGATTACGATACAGCCGACAAAGACACTAAAATTCTCATGGATTACAACCGCAAAATCAACGACGATTCGCGGGTTGAAAATATTTTGTTGCCTATTCGGGATGGCTTGATGTTGGCGCGGAAAATTAGGGAGTAAGTTCTTCAGAAGCGTAGAAAATTCAATTTATTTTGGATAGCTTGAAAAGGTGTTTCAATGTAGGATGATTTTGTTATATTTGGCTATTAAATAGTTAAAATCAACCTCAAGGCATGTCTTTTAATCAAATACTGAATAAATCCTTGTACCATACATACGAACCTACAAGAGGAAAATTATCTCGGAAAGAAGGTGGGAAAATATTCGGTTCCGGTTCACGCACGCCCATTGCCGTTACTTTGTTGGTGAAAAATTCTAATGCAGCGGAACATGACAAATAACATCATTCTCTACGAAAACGAATCGG
>SSGT01000120.1 GCA_008017065.1 Crocinitomicaceae bacterium | reverse complement strand
GTCAAAAATTACGACGGTGCAATTAAGAAGTATCAAGAGGCTTCCTTGAAGAAACCATCGGATAAAACGCCGCTGGAAAAAATCGATGCCTTGAAGGTCCTGAAACAACAAGATGTCGCGCAGCAACAAATCGATGCGAAGTACAACGATGCAATGAAAAAAGCAAACGATGCGATGGTTGCCGAAGATTTTCCGCTAGCAATCAAGTTTTTTAACGAAGCAAATGGTATCAAACCGTCCGAGAAAGAACCGGTAGATAAGGCGAATCAAGCGAGAGAAAGATACGAAGCTCAAAATTTAGATTTCAAAATCAAGTATGAGAAAATGCTGGATGCAGCTCAGAAATTTATAGACGAGAAAAATTGGGAAAAAGCAACTAATTTGTACAACCGAGCAAAAGACATCAAAAAAGACGATCCATTGCCTGATTTGAAGTTAGCAGAAATCGAAGAAAAGAAAAAAGAGGAAGAAGCTGCTAAATTACTGCTTGCAGAAAAAGACAAAGCATTTAATGCGAAAATGGATGCTGGTGAAAAGGCATTCAAAGCAAAAGATTTTGATCAAGCAATTAGTTTGTTTTCGGAAGCTAAAAAATTGAAGGAGGAAAGTACGCTTCCCGATACCCGCATCGAGGCTTCGAAAACGGAAAAAACAAAGTTGCTTTCGGCGTCAAAAGACAACGAACTTTACGTGCAAGCGATTTCGGCGGGCGATGCTGCTGTTGCTACCGGTGACTATTTGAAGGCACTGATGGATTATAAGAATGCATTGAATATCAAAAAAGGAGATAAAATAGCGCAAGACAAAGTGAATGAAGTTGCACAAATTATCGACAACCAAACCAATGCAGCTGAAGAGGAAAAGAAAAAAGAAGCGTGGAATCAACAGCTCGCTGAAGCAGACAATTTATTCAAGGCTGCACAATGGACTGCGGCAAAGGAAAAATACGACGGTTTATTGAAAATTCGTCCGAAAGATACTTACCTAAAAGAACAAAAGGGGAAATGCATTGCGAATGAGAAAAAGCAAGCGGAATTGCTCAAAAATTACAGTAAATTACTGGCAGACGCGGATGCAACTTTTAAATCGGGAGATTTGTTGAAAGCAAAAAGTTTGTACGAAAAGGCACATGAATTAAATAAATCAGACAATATTCCGATCGATCGATTAGCGCAAATAGAGGGCTTGCTCAACCCGATAGTAGTGGCGTCGGGAACCCTGTCTAGTTTGGGTACACCTACCGATAATTCAATCTTGGAGGGACAAGCTTTATTGGCAAAAGCAGACAACGAAAGAAAAAACAGAACGACGACAGCGGTGAGTTCGCAGTCCGATGAAATCCAAAAGGTAGTTGTTGCGCAAGCGACTTCGAAAGACGAAAAAATCAAAGATCTCTCGTTGGATTTACAGGAGAAAGAAAAACAGCGTGTATTGAATGCACCGTCTGACGATGAAAACCGATTAGCGATTGTTGAGAATGTAAAAACGAATCAGTTAGCAATCAGCGAAAAAGTTAATTCAGACGAAAAGTTTGAAAATGCAGAGAGTTTGGATGCTATTTCCAAGATGGACATCGAAAAATCGGAAATTGAAAAAACGACAACTGAAAAAGTAGTGGTTTATGCTGCAAATAAATCGATCGTTGAAAAAGCAGAAGCGATTCTACAAGATGCAGAAATGCTTGCTCAAAATTCGGAATTGCAAAGTGGACACAAGGCACAAAAGATCTTGGATACGACGGTACAAATTGTCGCTGAAAATACAATTCAAGATGATGAACTGCGAAAATTAACAGAAAAAGGTGTGCGGGTGTCTCAAGAATCAGTGGTCAAATTGGATGCTGAAAAACAACGCGCCGAAGCAGCGTCAAACCAGAAAATTACCGATGATGTTGTTAAAAACAACACGCTCAAATCAAATGCAGATGTAGAATCGATGAAAGCAGCAGACCATAATAAGGAAATTATGGAGGTTGTTGATGCTGGAATTCAAGAGTTAGCGATTGCAAATCAAACGCAGCACGTTGAAAAAACACTCGAAACACAAACACGCATTTCGAATGAGAAGGAAGAGCTAAGTAAAACGAACATTGAACGCGACGATAATCGATTGGATGCGGTCGAAAAGTTAAAGAAGAACGATGATGAATTGACGGAAGCGCAACGATTACAGTACAATGCACTTTATCTAAAAACATTGGATACGAAGGGTACGATCACAACAGAAGTGAACAAAGAGTATGGCGTAAATCGCGAAAAAGAAGAGGCGCTGATTGCTCAAACAGGCGTGATTCAAGAAAAAGGAAACAAAGTGCTTGTTAAAACGGTTACACAATCTCAAAATGACGAAGGACAGCGCTATGAGGCCAAATCAACCGTCACACAGAAAGAAACACAGATTGCAGCCGCGACCGTTGAAAAAAATGGACAAAGTGCAGCGAATAAAGAAATTCTGAATAAATCAGAGCGAGAATTGAGCACTGTGGACAAGAAGGCGCAGGAAGCGCAAGTTCAGAAAAATTTGGATGCGCGGAAGTTGATCGAGAAAATTGAAAGCAAGCAAGTTGTTTTTGATGCAAAAGCAGCGAATGAAATTGGGAAAAATTATCCAGAAGGAGTGAGTCAAGAGTCATTCAACCAGAATGGAACGGACGGCTTACCTGTAGCGATCATCACACGACGAATTGTTGTCACAAATGGTTACGGGGCTGTTTATGTGCGCAAGCAGACGCTTACAGGGTTGACGTATTCTAAAAACGGGGAGCCTTCTACTGAGTACGTTTGGCAAAAAGAAACGTCGGATGGAAAGTTAGTTAAAAACTTCTAGTGACATTTCTACATTGCATTTTTCTGCAATTCTGTCAGTGATTCAAAAAAGGAATAAAAATTGTTCCGATTGATTAAACAGCGTAATGTGTGTGAATGCGTAAATTTGTCAAATTCTCGAATCAAAATTGGTTTTAATCGACCTTAAATTTTCAAAGTAAAATGAGTGAAGTAATCCGGTTATTGCCAGATCATATAGCCAATCAAATTGCGGCAGGAGAAGTGATTCAACGCCCGGCTTCTGTGGTGAAGGAATTGGTTGAAAATGCAATCGATGCAGGGGCAACACACGTGGATGTCGTCATTAAAGACGCGGGGAAAACACTGATTCAGGTGCTAGATAACGGTTCAGGCATGTCGGAAATGGATGCGCGAATGGCTTTCGAACGTCATGCAACAAGTAAACTCCGTGTGGCAGAAGATTTATTTGACTTACACACCAAAGGCTTTCGGGGCGAAGCGCTTGCTTCGATTGCAGCGATTGCTCATGTTTCGCTTAAAACCAAGATGCAGGACGCGGATTGGGGAACGGACATCCTGATTGAAGGTAGTAAAGTCATTGATCAAACTCCAATTACGTGTAAAACAGGCTCGTCATTTGAAGTAAAGAATCTGTTTTTTAATGTTCCAGCACGAAGAAACTTTTTAAAGTCAGATGCTGTTGAATTCAAACACATCGAAGATGAATTTTTGAGAATCGTTTTAGTCCATCCATCCATCGCATTCACACTAATTCACAACGGAAGTACAATTTACAATTTGCCAGTTGCTAATCATCGCAAGCGAATTGTGGATGTATTTGGAAAGGCGTACAACGACAAGTTAGTCCCGATCGATGAACAAACGGGAATTGTGCGGATCTCTGGTTTTATCGGAAAACCTGAATTTGCGAAGAAGAGTAGGGGTGAACAGTTTTTGTTTGTCAACGATCGTTTTTTTAAAGATTCCTATTTCAATCACGCAATCACACAAGCATACGATACCTTGCTTGTCTCGAAAACATTTCCTGCTTATTTCCTGTATTTGACTGTAAATCCGGGCAGCATTGATGTCAACGTACATCCCACCAAAACAGAAATCAAGTTTGAAGACGATAAGGAAATTTACGCAATTTTGCGAAGTGCCGTGAAGCAGAGTTTGGGAAAGTTTAATATCGCACCCGTATTGGATTTCGAACAAGAAACGAGTTTTGATTTACCGTGGGAAATGAAGAATCAGCCGGTCGTTGCACCAACAATTCAAGTTGACCCAACGTATAATCCATTCAAAACAAGCGCTGCATCTAGCTCCAGTTCAGGGATTAAGTCGGATAAATCGAAAGCGATTAGTAATGCTGGATTTGGTCAGTTGCAAGCACAAAAATCAGATTGGGAGAACTTTTATCAAATCGATGAAGTGCAGCCAGAACAACAGCAAGGAGCCATTGAATTGGATTCAGAATCGGACACCAAAAAACAGTTTATTTTTCAAAGTCCGTATCTGTTTTGCCCAATTAAAAGTGGAATCATGGTGATTCATAGCAAGCGTGCGCAAGAACGAATCATTTACGATGAAATTATGCAAACGTTTATGGTCCATCCGATTCATTCACAACAGTTGTTGTTTCCCCTGGAAATCGATGCTTCCGAATCACAAAAAATGTTGTGGGACGAAAACCGAAAAACACTAGAGCGACTCGGTTTTGTGTGGTCAAATCAGCCTGCAGGAATCCAAATAGCAGGTGCACCAGCACACTTGAAAGAGGAAGGAATCGTGGAGGCAGTGCATACGATTCACAGTAATTTGGAGCAAAATGAAATCGACAAAGGTGAAATTGCACATGCGATGATCAGCTCGATAGCCGCTGCAGCGACGTCACACGTTAAAAATTGGAACGACGAATCGGCCAACCAATTGATAGAACATTTGTTTATGTGCACAGATCATCAATATTCACCGAGAGGAAAAGTGATATTGAATACAATTACTGCTTCAGAAATTAATTTAAAATTTTAGCCATGTTTTCATTTTTAGAGCGAATTCCACTCGTCACCAAAAACTTATTGTTACTCAACATCGTATTTTACATCGTGACGTTGATTTTTGGTTCGCGCGGAATTCAGTTGATTCCAATCTTAGGAGCACATTACGTCAATAGTCCACTTTTTGAGCCGTATCAAATTGTAACTCACTTTTTCATGCACGACGATCAATCTTTCATGCATATTTTCTTCAACATGTTTGGACTGGTGATGTTTGGATCATTGCTCGAAAAAATCTGGGGTCCGAAACGTTTTTTTATTTTTTACATTGCTTCTGCCATTGGTGCTTTTGCATTGTATAACCTAATTGGGGCGTACGATTTGTGGAAAACAAAAGAAGCATTAGTCGCGTTGGGATACAATACCGTAGAATTGAATGATTATCTGATTCACAATGTTTCGTTTACTTATAATAGTGCACATGAAGGGTTGCTCAACACATATTTTATGAAAAGTTTGACGCCGATGGTTGGAGCTTCGGGCGCAATTTTCGGTATCATGGCAGCATTCGCGTACTTGTTTCCAAATACAGAATTGATGCTGATGTTTATTCCGGTTCCGATCAAAGCGAAATACTTCGTGAGTGGATATTTTCTAATCGAGTTGTATTTGAGCTTTCAATCAATTGCTGGCGATAGTGTTGCCCATTTGGCGCACGTTGGCGGAGCAGTAGTTGGATTTTTATTGGTTTTATTTTGGAATAAAAAAAATACACAATCATTTTATTAGTCATGCAAAACAACAATACGATTCTAGAAGAGTTGAAATTTAGATTCAATCATGGTGGCATGTTCATGAAATTAATTTTCATCAATGTTGCGGTGTTTGTCGCGATTTCGTTACTCGATGTATTCGGACGTCTGTCGGGAATGAGCACGGATTGGTTGAAACTGGTATTCGGCTTACAAGCAAATTTTGTGGGATTGATTTTTTACCCTTGGGGATTGTTTACCAGTATCTTTGCTCATTTCAACGTGATTCATCTGCTGATGAACTTGCTTCTTTTGTATTTTGTGGGCAAGATATTAGAACAGTTTTTTGGACCAAAGCGCTTGCTCACCATTTATCTCCTGGGCGGAATTGCTGGTGGAATCTTGGAGATTTTTGCGCACGAAATTTTCCCGCTTTTGGCGAATCAACAAGTGGTTGTGGTTGGTGCATCCGGTTCGATTATGGCCATTTTTATGGCGTTAGCTTTCTACCGACCGAATTTACAAGTCATGCTTTTTGGAGTTGTGCCGATACGTCTGATTCTCCTTGCAGGACTTTATTTGCTCTACGATGCCTTGAGTTTGGGATTGAATGATGGAACGGCACATTTTGCACACATTGGTGGCGCGATTATTGGATTCATTGCTGCACAGCAGGCACATAGCGCACGGAGTATTTTTGCACGTTTTGAAAACTTTTTTGATAATTTAGTAGCGCGTATCAGAGGAGCAAAGATCGCTCGTAAGCAGCCAAAGATGAAAGTGTCGAAGGGCGGCGGAGGTAGCCGAAAAGTGGATTACGAGTACAACGAAGAAAAGAAAGCGCGACAAGAAAAGACAGACGCAATTTTGGATAAAATTTCAAAGTCAGGATACGAGTCATTGACCAAAGCGGAAAAAGACTTTTTATTCAACCAAAGTAAAAATGGATAAGAGGAAACATAAAATAACATTCTTTTCGTCGTTGATGAAATTTCTTACAATTACTTGTTTGGTGGGATTGTTATTGTCTTATTTATGTCCTTATGTCCACCCAGCGTCCTTTTGGCCCTTGCCGTTTTTTGGATTGGCATATCCTGTGATTTTTATTTTTTCGTTGCTTTTTTTGATCTATTGGGCAATTCGCAGGTCGCGTTGGTTTTTTGTCGTGTTGGTAGTGATTTTGATCGGTGGAAAACTGCACCTTCGTACCATCTCGATGCCCGTTGGATTAGAGGAACTTCCAACTGATCCTGAAATGGAAACGCTGAAATTGTTGAGTTACAATGTTCGCTTGTTTGATTTGTACAACTACGAGGAAAACAAGTACGAAAATCGCAATGCTATTTTTAATTTTTTAAAGGAACAGCAAGCGGATGTTGTTTGTTTTCAGGAGTTTTATCAACAAGATCGTCCAACGGTTTTTCCAACCCGGGACACGTTGACCTCCATTTTGAGTGCAAAATTTTACCACGAGCGGTACAGCCATAAACTGAGCGGACGGCAAAACTTTGGGATTGCCATGTTTTCAAAGTATCCGATGATTGCTCGGGGTGATGTAATTTTTGAGGATCCAGAGAATAAAGACAACAATTATTGCATCTATGCCGACATTGTGAAGGGAAACGACACGTTGCGCATTTACAATGTCCACCTTCAATCGATCAAATTTCAAAAAGACGATTACGCACTGTTTGGAAATCAAGAGATGACTGCTGGAGAGCAAAAATCAACCTTGCGACTGTTGCTAGACAAATTGAGAATTGCCTATCCGAAACGCGCTGATCAAGCTAAAAAAGTGGTTGAACACATGGAACAATCTCCGTACCCAGTAATTGTGTGTGGTGATTTTAATGACACACCGATGTCGTATAGTTACAACACATTTGTGAGTCGATACACCGATGCCTTCCGAAATTCATCTAGCGGATTAGGAGTGACCTATGCCGGGAAAGTTCCCGCTGGTCGTATTGATTATATTTTTCATTCGAAGGAAATTCATTCCGCGAATTTTCAAGTTCAAAAAGATGTTTTCTCCGATCACCGCGCAATATCTTGTGAAGTTTGGATTCCACGCAAACAGGAAGTAAGCGAACAACCATAGGACTGTTTTGATCGAATTGAATATACGTACGTTAAACCAAGTGCGCAAGAAACAGGTTGTACTCAATTCGATTACCATGTAAATTTGATCACTAAAGCGCATACGAATGGAAAAGAATGACGATCAGAACATGCAACGAATCGCAAAAGCAATTGCATACATTACTGAAAACTATCAGCACCAACCCAGTTTAGACCAAATTGCAGCACACGTGCATTTAAGTCCGTTTCATTTTCAACGCTTGTTCGGTGAGTTTGTCGGTACAACCCCCAAAAAGTTTCTTCAATTTACGACGGTCGAATATGCAAAATCATTACTGCGTAGGGATTCCCACACACTTTTTGACACCACGTATCGGGTTGGACTTTCAGGAACGAGTCGACTGCACGACTTGTTTATTTCGGTGGAAGGAATGACTCCAGCGGAGTATAAGCATGGCGGAAAAGGATTGACAATTTACTATGATTTTTATGAAACTGTTTTTGGGCAATTGGTGATTGCAAATACTGCCAGAGGAATTTGCCACCTTGCTTTTGTCTCCAGTCAACAGGAGCAACTGAATCGGTTGTTGCATGATTTTCCAGCAGCGCTGATGGTTCGGCAGTCAACCGCTATTCAATGCGATGCACTGCATTTTTTTGCTGGTGATTGGAGTCAATTAGTCCCACTTCGTTTGCACCTGAAAGGATCTGCATTTCAATTGAAGGTATGGTCTGCGTTGATGCAAATTCCATTGGGAAATATAACTACTTATGGTGCGATCGCCGCGAAAATTGGAAGTCCGAAAGCTTCCCGCGCCGTGGGGACTGCAATTGGAAGTAATCCGATTGCGATGTTGATTCCTTGCCATCGTGTAATCCAATCAACGGGTAAACTCGGAGGATACATGTGGGGCGAAGATCGAAAAAAAGCAATTATTGGCTGGGAAGCGGTGCAAACAACCGAAATTGATGAAATGTAAAGGCTACTTTTATTTTCAAATGAGCTGTTTTTACTACCTTTGCGTCGGTCGGACTAGCTGACCAACATTGGATTTTCATCAACGGATGATCGGGGAATCGTGTGAAACTCACGAACTGTCGCGCAACTGTGAGTACTACCAATAGATTTTAGATTGAAATCTAGAGAGTACGAGTCAGAATACCAACCAATGTTCGTTCCAAACACTTTCGCGAATTAAAGTGGTTGTCGTTCTGATCTTCAATGTGCACGGACCAGCTTCGCTCGTTTGTAGCCTTGGAATTTTAGTTTGACCGCTTTTTTTTGAGAAACTAAAAAGAAAAGCAGATGACGCAAGCAGCGCGAATTTTGAAGGCAGAAACACGTATTTTTAAAGCGGTTTTTCCAAGTACAACCAATCACTATGATACACTTTTTGGCGGAAAAGCGATGTTTTTGATGGATGAAGTGGCATTTATTGCTGCAACACGATACAGTCGTCAAAAAATGGTTACCGTTTCCAGTGATAAAATTGATTTCAAAAAGCCGATTCCAGCAGGGACAATTATCGAATTGGTTGGTTCAATTACGCACGTCGGAAACACCAGTCTCAAAGTGCGCGTGGATATCTATATCGAGCAAATGTATTCGGATTTCAGGGAACAAGCGATTACGGGGGAATTTACCTTTGTGGCGATCGATGAACATAAAAAACCAGTTTCGATTACGTAATCAGAAACTGGTTTGAATGGCATTTAGAGGAGTTGATCTATTTCAATTTCTCCGCAAATACTTTTTTGAATTTTTCCACTTTCGGTCTTACAACCGCTTGACAATACGGATTCTCTGGGTTGAGCGCAAAATAATTCATGTGGTAATCTTCCGCAGCATAAAAATCTCCAATCGGAGTAATTTCAGTTACAATGGGATCAGCCCAAACGCCTTCTTCCGTCAGTTGTTTTTTGTATTTTTCAGCGAGTTCCTTTTGAATCTCATCGTGGTAAAAAATTGCCGAGCGATACTGCGTTCCGATGTCATTTCCTTGTCGATTTAACTGCGTGGGGTCGTGCACAAACCAAAACAATTCGAGCAATTCGTCAAACGATATCAATTCATCATCAAACACGATGCGTGCGACTTCAGCATGCCCTGTTGTTCCTTCACATACTTCTTTGTAGGTTGGGTTTTGAGTGTGACCGCCTGTATAACCTGATGTCACTGAAATGACACCTGCTAAATCCATAAAGCAGGCTTCAACACACCAAAAACATCCCGCACCAAATGTTGCTTCTTTAATCATTGTTTGAAGTTTTGAATTCTGTTAGTCAAAAATAACCAAATTCAATTGAAAAATGAACGAGGTTGAACTAAAAAATAAACACGCAGCATTTCTTTTTGTTCTACCGAAATACTGGAATTATAACTTGTATCGCTTCGAGTTAGTTACAATTAGTAGATATGGAATTCCTGTCGTAATTGCGATGAAAAATGAAATGTCTCCGCTGGGAGGAAAAAAATAGTCAAGTAGTTGACCAATTATTAAAATCACAGCCATTCCGACCATTCCGTTTCGAAATACCCGTGCGATGCCCGCAATATCGTATTTCGCTTTTTCAGCTGGTGAAAGTGTATTGTACCCCGCAATGAGAAAATACATTTTTCCATCTTTCACGAGTACGCCAAGTACGATCAAACAAAGTGCGATTACAAACAGCATTTCTTTTCGTTTTTATTGATTGGGAAGACCTAAAATCCAGTTTTTTATAATTTCAAGTACTTCAACTGAAAACGTTTCTTCCAACTCTCCATATTCTTCCACTTTTCCTGTGGTTGTTGTTTGAAACAGGTGGTTTTTGTTGGGAACTAAATGTAATTCAACGTGTTTGTTTCCATTCGAAGTAATGCTTGCCTCAATTCCTTTCATGTTTTCAATGGGGCTGACTTGCAGGTCTTTGTCGCCTTGAATCACCAAAACAGGTGTGTGAATTTGTTGGAGGTAAACATCGGGATTATAGTTGATGAAATACCTGAACCAGGGCGATGTAAATTGTTGGATTAGCGGACGTATATTTTGAGCTTTCAATTCAGAATCAGGGTAGCTTTTTTGAATTAACAATTCCATTTGGTGATCCAATTCGTATGCATCGACGTTGGATTTGAGTAATCGATAGCAGGCACGGTTAAAATCGCTGTACTGCTGAATTTTTGATTCTGATTCACCCTGAGATCGCAAGACAAGTTGATTCTGGAGTAACATCAATGAGTCGATCGGGATTCCGGGTGCAGCGAGTAGAATGAGAAATCCATTAGCTGGATCAGTAGCAACAGCAATCGGCGCAATCATCCCACCTTCAGAATGTCCGAGTATCCCCGTTTTTGTGGGATTTATTTGGGGTTGTTTTCTCAGAAAGGTCAGAATTGCTTGGGCATCGGAGGCGAAATTGGCGGACGTGGCCGTGCTGAAATTTCCAGTTGATTTGCCTACACCGCGGTCGTCACAGCGAAGCACCGCAATTCCGTTTGATGACAGATAATCTGCAATCACCCAAAAGGGTTTGTGGCCGAGGATTTCAGAATCTCGGTTTTGTGGTCCTGAACCTGAAATTAAAACCACAGCCGGAAACGGTCCTTTTCCTTTTGGGATTGTTAATGTACCTGCTAACTTTACTTTTTCAGCGCTGTTTTCGATCACAACTTCCTGAATTCGGTACTTGAATTTTGGTTTTGGTTTTGGTTCTTGTGGACGTTTCGCAATTCCTGTGTATTCACCTACCAAACGCGCCATGTTTAGCGGATAACTAACGCCATTTTGGGTAAAATTTCCATACAGCGAGTCGTTTACATACGTTCCATCGTATTGAACACCCAAGTTGGGCTGATTGAGCAGAATACGATTGGAAGTAATCCGAACTTCGTGAAATGGAATTCCGTTCACGTTTTGACTCGGACTGTCCATCGTTGCTGAAAATTGGCCGTTTTTTTCTTGAATGCGGAAAATTAAAGGCATTTTGAGACCTTGTACGGCGATTTTTCCAATCCAATTTCCAACAAATTGCTGTGCCTGTGTTGCATTTAGAAGGAGCAAAGCGGCGATTACTAAAATTTTTTTCATAGAAATTAAAAAATGTACAGTGTAAGTTTTGAAACGATTTCGGCAATTAAGATTCCTGCGATGAAGCTTCCGACGAGACGGGCGCCTTTCAAATTGGTCGAAACTTTATACGCATTATACAACAGCGTAACGTACCAGACAATGGCCAAAAGCGACACGAGCGAAGAAATCGCCAAGTAAGCAATGTCTGTCGATTCGAAAGCAATGGAAGTAGGATTGGTGGTTAAACTGCGAATCATCTGTTCAGAAATGACCCACATTTTCTGATTGATGTTGAACCAAGGTAAAAGTAAAAATGGAAAGCGAGCAAGGGAAGTGGTACCTAAAATATCGATAAACCGGACATTTGTTTTTGCTACTGTTTTAGCAATAGCGAACAAACAAATGGTTACGCAAAGCAACACATTGAATTGATCAAATAAAGCGTCTTGAAAGGTGATCGTCTCTACAAAATGAAGATCAATTACTCCGTCGAAGCGCGCTTGAAAGAGCAGGCTAAGCGCCATTGAGAGCAACGCAATACCGAGTCCAATCAACAGCGCTTTTTGACCTGCAATTTGAACAAACGGATTAAAAAGTTTATTTTTCATGGTTTTCAATTTTTGATTGTTCGATTGCAATTACTTTTTCAATTAAATCGTCCAAGGTATTGCGCATGGTTGGGTAGCTTAAATTCATTTGACTTGCTAGTTCCTTGATACTTCCTGAGGCTTTGAAAAATTGAAGAATCAATGTTTGTTCCTCGGGCGTCAGTTGGGCTAAAATCGGTAATTCATACAAGCCTTCGACGCTCGTTTCACACGAGATACAGTACAAACTTTTCACATGTAAAGCCGACGAGCAACTCGGACAACTGAGGGGCAATTTTTTATTTGCTTTCATTTTTAGGTGTATTGGATATTCAAAAGTAAAGTAAATTTTAATATTATTTAGTTTTAATTGAATAATATTTAAAATTAAAGAAATTGATTGTCATTTTATGTAGCTTTGTTAAAAATCGACAAGATGGACGGAACAGTGCGCAGCAAGCTAAAAATCGGAATGGAAGTACAAATTGTGTTGAAATCTGATCAACGAACAGGGATATTAACCCACGGCTTTGTGAAGCAAATTTTAACTAAATCGCCGAATCATCCGCATGGGATCAAAGTAAAACTCGAAAGCGGTGAAATAGGTCGTGTGAAAGAAATTTGCGAAGCGTCATAAACGCCGATTTTGTTATTTTGCGACGTTGGATTCAGGTATTTTCATCCCATTAAAGAGTGCAAACACACTGAAAATTAGGAATTCGATCGTTCCGATTTCAAACAAATAACGGACGTTGAAGTGAAACAAATACGCCATTGAAAGTAAAATCAACACCAATGTTGATTGCATGAACAGTAATCTACCAAACCAAGAAGTGAGTTTTATTTGGCTGTAAATCGCAGCAACTAGTCCCAACGAGATAAACGCTATTCCAGAGGTCCATGTCGCATTGAGCGGAAGAAATTGATTGAAAGCGAGGAATAAAATAGTACTTCCAAACAGTCCTAGTGAAAGGCTTGTTATTTGGAAAAAGCGGGTTACGTTGCGGACTAAAAGTCCGGTCAATCCGAAAGAAAATAACGACAATGAAGCTCCGATAAGGTGGATTTTTGTGGTCAATTGAAACCAGTTGAATGCAAATCCAAGCGTTGAAACAACGATTCCAACAATTCCGATGTACAAGCATACTGTGGAAATTCTCTGCATTTTCAATCAATTTAGAAAGCAAATGTAACACGAATTCTTCACGATTGTACATTTTGGAATCAGTTTTGAAGTTGAATTCCGTGAAAGCTATTTTTTGCGCACCAGAAACCGTAAATTTGTAAGAGAAAATACACAAATGAAATACGAAGCACAGCTGAAACAAGCCAAATTGGATGCCATCGAGAATAAGAAATGGATTCAAAAATGGAAGAAAACAAATCACCGCGAACTCGATAGCCTATTTCATCGAGCACATGATCAAGTCTTTAAAAAAATCGATTGTTTGCAATGTGCAAATTGCTGTAAAACGACTAGTCCGATTTTTCGTGATGTCGATATCAAACGGATTTCGAAGCGCTTGCGTATCCCAATTTCGCAGTTCATTGAGCGTTATCTCCGTATCGACGAAGATCAAGATTATGTGTTAAAGTCCTCTCCGTGTGCGTTTTTGGGCGACGATAATCAATGCGCTATCTACGAAGACCGACCGTTGGCTTGTCGCGAGTACCCGCACACCGATCGAAAGAATATGTTTCAGATTTTAGACCTAACAAGAACGAATTCAGAGATCTGTCCCGCTGTTCACGAAATATTGACTCAAATTAAACGATAAAGTAAAAAGTAAATCAACTTTTTTGGTTTACTTTACGTCTAATAATTCAAACTAGTTAAATTCGCTTATTACTATGAAAGTCCTTTGTCTCCTTGGAATTTCTATCTTCCTCTCTCTCTTTTCCATTGCTCAACGCGGAAAAAATAACAGTTATACCGTACAAGCACTTAATACATTTGTTAATACGTACACGTCGTTAACAACAAATGCAACGAGTAATCAGTTTGCGCTTACCGTTGGATCTAATGTTTTGACAAATAGTGTGCTTACGACACCACTTTCTGCTGGTGATTTGATCCTTATAATCCAAATGCAGGGTGCTTCGATGGATGTGGATTTAACTGCTACAGTCAATTGGGGTGGTAATTACACAACGCCGATCGGCCATGCGGGAGATTGGGCAGGTTTCTTGGATTTGTGGGGACAAGTGACCAACTACAACAACGCCGGCAAGTATGAATTTGCACAAGTTGCATCCGTTTCTGGGACATCGACCATTAATTTAACTTGCGGACTAACAAACAATTATAATACATCTGGAAAAGTACAAGTGATTCGCGTACCGCGTTTTGAAAACTTAACCGTCCCAGCGGGCACAAGTATCACTCCGCCTGCGTGGAACGGTACAACGGGTGGAGTTGTTGCCATAGAAGTAAATGGTGACTTGACGATTGCTGCAGGTGGAAAAATCGAAGCGAATGCAAAAGGATTCAGAGGCGGTCAACAGTCGGACAATACGTCTGCTACATCTGGAAACGGAAGTGTGAACGACGTGCCGTTTCCCGCTACAAGTTCAAGCGATCAAGCAGCTGAAAAGGGTGAAGGAATTGGTGGTTATACAACGGAATACGTTGCCTTGTTTTCGCGATATGGCGTATCTGCACCTGCAAATGGGGGTGGTGGCGCGCATCACCACAACGCAGGTGGCGGTGGCGGTTCGAATGTAGGACTGGGAACCTACACAGGAAAAGGGGTTCCATCGACTACCTATAACGCGATTTGGAATTTAGAAAATCCACCAATTGGAGGAACTTCGAGTGCAGGTGGTGGTCGAGGAGGTTACAGCAATTCAGCAAGTGATCAAAATGAATCTGTTCTCGGACCAAATCAATTGGCTTGGTCGGGTGATTTCAGACGAAGAAATGGCGGATTAGGCGGACACAACCTGACTTTTGATGCATCACGTGTATTTTTTGGCGGAGGTGGTGGTGCTGGTGATCAAAACAACAACGAAGGAGGCGCTGGTGGAACGGGCGGTGGAATTGTGTTGTTGGAGATTTATGGTAATATTATTGGATCCGATCCAGCGACCTGTTTGATCGAGGCGAATGGCGGAGATGGGGTTGCGTCCAATCCAAACAATTTAGTGGCGACGTTTAATAATAAGTTGGGTCGTGACGGAGGCGGCGGCGCTGGCGGCGGTGGCGCAATCGTCGTTTCTCACCAAGGAACTTTTCCCTCAACAATTGGACTGAACGCGAAAGGTGGAAAAGGGGGCAATCAAAACTTATCGCTCGGTCCTTTGCAGTCGGTAAACGAAGCTAACGGTCCTGGCGGTGGCGGTGGCGGTGGTCAAATTTCTGTCACAGCAGGAAGTCCGATCGCATCCGTTGCTGGTGGAGCAAACGGAATTTCAACGTCAACTCAGATCAGTGCTTTTCCTCCAAACGGTGCAACGAGCGGAGGAGCAGGTATCTCCAATACGATCTCAAGCTTTTACGATATTTTGGTTGCAAATGATACGATTTGCAGCACGGGTTCTACAACGTTAACAGCAACTGTCATCGGAAACTTGCCAGCGGGTGCCACTGTTTCGTGGTACACTAATCCGTTTTCAGGTGCTCCCTTTCATTCTGGTTTGACATACACAACACCTATATTGACTGCGAGCACGACCTATTATGTCGGAATTTGTCCGGGAGATTTTAGACAGCCAGTACAGGTGGTTATCGGTACAAATCCCATAATTTCTGGAACTCCTGTGATTTCGAACGTCACTTGTACTGGTGGCGATGGAAGTATTTCCGGTCTTACAGCAAGCGGTGGAACACCAAATTACACATATACTTGGAACGGTACTCCTTCGAATACGATAAACCTTACGAATGCAAATGCTGGGAATTATACGCTTGAAGTGACCGACGAAAATGGTTGTTCTGCTTCGAGTGGGCCGCACACGATATTGAGTGCAGGTGGTCCTGTTATCAATACTGCCGCTGTGGTTGTATCGAATTCGCAGTGTACAGCAAATACAGGTTCAATTACTGGAATTACGCAAGTTGGTGGAACAATTATCCAATGGAATAACAACGGTGGATCGAGCCTTGATGCGGCAAATTTGGCACCGGGAACTTACACATTAACCGTTACGGATGCATCCAGTTGTTCAGCAACCGCTGGGCCATTCACAATTGGATTGCCCGCGGGACCGCAACTCAATGAAGCAAGTTTAGTTGTTCAAAACGCAACATGTGGCTTGGCAAATGGTGCAATTTCCGGGTTGACGTCCACGGGAGCGGGATTGACATATTCTTGGACAAATACGACCCAAACAAGCTTGAATTTGAATTCACTTGCTGCAGGAACGTATGTGTTGACAGTGACGGATGGACAAGGTTGTACCGATGTTAGCTCACCAATTACCGTGGCGCAAAGTGCTGGTCCTAACGTAGATGTCACGAATGTGGTTGTTACCAACGCAACGTGCACGCAAAACAACGGCGCCATTTCTGGAATTGTGGTTTCGGGTGGCACCAATCCATTGACGTTTGTATGGACAAATACTGCGCAAACTTCACTTAACCTTACAAATTTGGCCGTTGGTCAATATGCGTTGACAGTAACCGATGGCTTGGGGTGTCAAGTTACGACAGCACCAATGAGTGTTTCGACGGTGAACGGCCCGCAAATTGACGATAACAGTGTACTGATTCAAAATGAATCTTGTGCAGGTAATGACGGTGCAATAACCGGAATTACGGTGAGTGGAACTGGACTACTATACAGTTGGAATGGAGTACCGGGTGCATTAAACGCAACCAATTTAACAGCTGGAAGTTACACATTGACTGTCGTGGATGGAAATGGGTGTTCGGCAACGAGTGGTCCTCATCAGGTTGTGGGAGCAATACCCTTGAGTATCGATTTGACAAATTTGGTGGTGACGGATTCGGATTGCGATGCAAACACGGCAACGATTTCTGGAATTGCAATTGTGGGAGGCGTTTCGCCAGTGTTCACGTGGTCCAACAATGCGACAACGTTGAATCAATCCAACCTTACTGCAGGAAGTTATGTATTGAACGTCACTGACAGCCAAGGATGCGCCGCCAATGCAACGATTCAGGTTGGATTTGCTGATAGTCCGCTGTTCGAAACAACCAATCTTGTCGTTACACAACCAACGTGTGGTGAATCCAACGGCTCGATTTCAGGGATTGAATTAACTTCTGCTGCGAATTCTACCTTCGCATGGACGAGCACAACTCAAACCACACTCGATATCGCTGGATTGAGTGCAGGTTCATACACATTAACAGTAACAAATGGAGCGGGATGCCAATCTATTTATGGTCCTGTTGTTTTAAATTCATCCGCTGTACCAACAGCCGATTTTACATTTCTTCCAACGGATGTGAAGCCGGGCGATATTGTTCAATTCACGGATAATTCTTCTGCTGATATAACGACTTGGAACTGGACAATTAATGGACAGAGTTATACCGTAGAGAATCCAACGTATACGTTTGTAGAGGAAGGAACTTATACCGCAAGTTTGGTTGTCACAAATGCACAAGGTTGCAGTGCTGTTGTCTCAAAATTGATTCTCGTTTACAATTCGTTGACAATACCAAACGTTCTGACAGTGAATAACGACGGGAAAAACGACGCGTTTGTAATTAAAGGTTTGGAGCCGAATACGCAAGTTGTTCTCGTCAATCGTTGGGGAAATATTGTGTTTGAAAGCGACAATTATTTGAATGATTGGGCAGGATATACTTCCTCTGGAGAGAAGCTGTCAGCTGGTGTTTATACTTATTTTATCAAAACTCCCGACGGAGATTTGCTGCAAGGCTTTGTGCATCTGTTTGATTAGTAGTTTTTTTATCGAAAAATTTTCTATATTTGAATCAGATATAGTACTACTGATGAATATTGTTGAAACAAATATTTCCACGAAATCACGAATTTTGTTTGATACAATCTGTGAAGAGATTGTTGATACAGAATCGTCGAAAATTTTGATGGCTCATTTTGGCATTATTTCACAAGATTTTATCAATAGTTTGTCGGAAGGCGTGGAAGAGTTGTTGATTTCATGCAACGAAAAACGTGCGTTGATCAAGCGTGTTTTTTCCATTTTTATTGAAGGATTGCAAAACATAAAATTGCACGGTGAGTTGTTTGAAGACGGTTTGCGACGTGGGATTTTAATCTTTGCACAAAACGAAAGTAGGTACAAAATTTGCTTGGGAAACGTGATCAAGAATGAACGAATCGAAGCGATGACACTCCGGTTGGATGAACTAAATTCGAGAAATGATGCGGAAACAAAGGCGCTGTATATGGACGTGTTAAGCAACGGGATTTTATCGAATAAAGGCGGTGCCGGGTTGGGATTTATTACAATGAAATTGAAATCAAAGTCTAAAATGAATTACCGATTTTACCCACTTACTGAATCACTTTCGCTGTTTTTCGTCGAAATGGAAGTGCTTCGATCATCAGCGGATGAACCGCAGTAGCATGGAGAAGATTCAGATTGCTTTTGACCCTTCTTACATGTTGCCACTTCCTGCTGGACACCGATTTCCAATGGAGAAATACGATTTGCTCCCCAAACAATTACTGTATGAAGGTACAATTGAAGAAAAGCATTTGTTTCGTCCGGAAATATTAGATGACGATTTTGCTTCCGCCGTACATTCTAAGTCCTATTTACACCGTTTAAAAAACTTGCTTTTATCGCCACGCGAGCAACGTGTGACTGGATTTCCACATTCGCTATCACTAGTGGAACGCGAATTTCGAATCATGGAAGGAACGCGAAAATGTGCAGAATTAGCGCTTGCAGTGAATGGCGTTGGATTAAATATTGCAGGAGGTACACACCATGCGTTTACAGACAGAGGAGAAGGATTCTGTATGCTCAACGATCAAGCGATTGCTGCCAAGTGGCTTTTGAATAAACAGTTGGTTGAGAAAATCCTCATCGTTGATCTCGATGTACATCAAGGGAATGGTACCGCTGAAATTTTTAGAGATGTGCCAAACGTTTTTACATTCTCCATGCATGGACGCAACAATTATCCGCTCAAGAAAGAACTATCCAATCTGGATGTTGAACTCGAAGACGGAACGACGGATAATACCTATTTATTCAAATTGCATGAAAGTTTGGATGCGATTTTGAAATCTTTTACACCTGATTTTATTTTTTATCAAACGGGTGTTGATGTGCTTGCGTCAGATAAATTGGGAAAGCTTTCCCTGACATTAGATGGTTGTAAAAAGAGAGACGAAGTGGTTTTGACGTGTGCTAAACAATTAAACGTACCGATTGTTTGTACAATGGGTGGCGGCTACAGTCCGGAGATTAGAACAATCATTGAAGGTCATGCCAATACGTTTAGGACTGTTTTTCAACTCTTTGAATAATGAAATTAGGAATTAAAATTGCAATTGCAGTAATCTGCTGTTTGGTGTTGGGGGGACTCTCAGGAATCGCCACCGTTTCGGAAATCAAAGATTGGTATTTGAACTTAAACAAACCTTCGTTTAATCCTCCTAATTGGTTGTTCGGTCCTGCTTGGAGCACGCTCTATACACTCATGGGAATTTCTTTTGCGTTGGTTTGGAATGATTTATCAAAAAATAATATCTCCATTTTCAAACACAAAGCGGGTGTGTTTTTTGGAATTCAATTCGTCTTAAACCTACTTTGGTCGACGTTGTTTTTTAGTTTACATCAAATTGGACTCGCGTTGGTAGAAATGCTGGTCCTTCTTGGATTTATTGTCTTCACTACCATCGAGTTTTCGAAAATTAATCGTTTTGCAAGTGCACTGTTGATTCCGTATATTTTGTGGGTTTCTTTCGCAACTGTTTTGACTGCATCCATTCTTTATTTGAATTAACTAAAGCATTTTTTCCATCAGGAAATGTTGAAGCACGTCAAAGAGCTTGTACGACGGTTCGATTAGCGTGTAGCCTAACTTTTTGTAGAACGGAACAGCATAGTCTCGCGCATGCAGTATGACTTTTGTGCAACCTTTCGATTTGCTGCATTCTTCCGTAGCAATCATGATTTGATTTCCGTATCCTTTGCCTTGCTGCTTGGTTTCGACAGCTACAAATCGGACTTGCGAAATGGATGTTTCAGCGTTGTCTAATCGCGCAATTGCAACCAAATGTCCGTCGTCAAACAACGCAAAATGAATTCCGGTGGCATCGCCTTCGTTCTTTTCAGAGCCCAATGGCTGGTGCAGCGGCTGCCGTAAAACACGATACCGGAGATCAAAATATTTTTCCCATTCGGAGGGAGTGGCGGGTGTTCTTATTTCTACCATGATTCAAATGCTACAGATTTTATGCGCTTGGTTACTACACCATCGATTGTCTCTTCGAGTATGAATGATTGGGCACGTTCATCGTCAAAAACGGCTTCTAAATCGCGTATTTTTCCGCACGGCACGTGGTGAAGATGCATCCACTTCAAAATCGTTTCCGCTTTGAATAGTTGGATCCGCGCTTGCAAAATATCTGCGAGTGATTTGCGGTGGATCACTCGTTCTTGATTCGATACAAACAGTTCGTTTTCGGGTAAATCTTCGAGACCAAGAAAATGACATAGTTTGGTAAAATGATTGTCACTACCAATCGCAAACGTGATTTGTTGATTGTCTTGGGTTGTAAATAATTCACCATACGGGGCAATCGTTGGATGCAAACTTCCGATCCGTTTCGGGACCTGCTGCACCATCAAATATCCCGATGCTTGATTTACCAAACTACAAACAGCTGCATCGTAGAGTGATACATGTACGGTTTTTCCCACGTTTGTCTGTGTTCGCTCGAGCAAAGCGAGCAACAAACCTTCTTTTAACTGATGCGCGGCCAACACATCAATGAGTGCAACAGGCATTTTGACGGGACCACTTTCCGGCGTCCCATTCATCGCCATAAAGCCACTTTCTGCTTGCAAGATTAGGTCGTATGCAACGCGATCAGAATCAATACCAAATCCGGAAATTTTACCATGAATCAACCGTGGGTTAATCGTTCGTAGATCTGAATCGGTCAGGTTGAATTTTTGATCGTCGCCTTTTTTGAAATTCGTAATTAAAATGTCAGCGTTGGCTAGTAAATCTCTAAACTGTGTCTGGTCGTTTTGGTTTTTCAGATCGAGTGCAATGTATTTTTTTCCAAAATTGATACTCGAAAAATACGCTGAAACTCGGCTTGCTCGATTTTCCGGAGCCAATTTCCACGAGCGCGTCACGTCGGGGTGAGTCGGATGTTCGACCTTGATGACTGTAGCCCCAAGCTCAGCGAAAAACATGCCCACTGACGGTCCTGCCAAAACAGTTGAAGCGTCGATAACTTGTAAGGATGAAATCATTGAATAGTTCCGTTAATGAATTGTAAAGGTACAAAAGTAGCGACTTAAAACAAAGGTTCTTGGATGATGCGTTTCGACGCGATCTTCGGAAATTACAGGATTTCGAGCGTGACTTTTGTATGACCTTTTCGGACAAAATTTAATTGTTTCGCCGCTTTCATACTTACATCGATGATACTTGCTGATTTTTTTCCAAGGCGGTCATTGATTTTAACAACTACGGTGGAATCGTTACTCAAATTCGTCACTTTCACTAACGTGCCAAAAGGCAAGGTTTTGTGTGCCCCAGTGAGGTTGTCTTGTTTAAAAACTTCACCAGAAGAAGTTCTACGACCATTGAAATGAGAAGCGTAAAAACTAGCTCTACCAGTTTCCATATAATTGCTTTTGTAGGTAAAACTTACACTCACAAGAAGCAACAAAAGAACAATTATTCGATTCATAATTTTTAAACTTGGAAGACGAAGATACGAAATCTATGCCCCAACTCGCGAGTTTTAAGCAAACGTTAACATATTTAACGGGTTGATTGTAATCGTTTTTTTTTTGGGCAATGAATCGTATTTGTTTGTGCTTATGTGTTCAAAAACACTTGTGAAATCAATCCGAATTCGTTATTTTTACGGCTTTTCAAGAAGTTTAGCAATGACCATTCACGCATTTATCAAATCCAATTCTGGATTACAAGACAATTCTATTTTGAACACATTAACCTTGCTCAACGAAGGAGCTACCGTGCCATTCATCGCTCGTTACCGAAAAGAGCGAACTGGTGCGTTGGATGAGGTTCAGATTGCACATATTCGTGATTTAGCAAAAAAATACCAAGAGTTAGTAGCTCGTCAACAAACGGTGTTGCATGCAATCGATGAGCAAGGGAAGTTGACACCGGAGTTGAAAGATAAAATTGAACTGTGTTTTGATGCGAACGTCTTGGAAGATTTGTATTTGCCGTACAAACAAAAACGATTAACACGTGGCGAAAAAGCAAAGAAGTTAGGGCTCGAACCGTTAGCAAAAATGATTATCTCGCAACGAGGTGGCGATCCCTACCAAATGGCGGATCGATTTGTGAAAGGCGAAGTGACAGATGAAGAAATGGCAATTGCCGGTGCGAAGGATATCATGGCGGAATACATGAATGAAAATGCAGTTTTTCGGGCAAAATTGAGAACATTGTTTCAACGGAAGTCGGTTTTGACCTCCAAAATAATGAAAGGGAAAAAGGAAGTAGGGGATAAATACAAAGACTATTTTGAGTTTAGCGAGCCGCTCTACAAAATACCATCGCACCGTTTCTTAGCCTTGTTTCGCGGTGAACGCGAGGGAATATTAGGCTTAAAAGCAATGCCAGAAAAGGAAGTTGCATTGGACTTAATGGAACGATTTTTTGTGAAGTCGGATGATGCATGCGGACAGGTAGTTGCCGAAGTTTGTAAAGATGCATACAGCCGACTTCTTGCGCCTTCCCTTGAAAACGAAGTGATTCAAGAAGCAAAAGAAAAGGCGGATAAAGAAGCAATTCAGGTTTTTTCGACGAATTTGAAGCAATTGCTGTTGGCTCCTCCGTTGGGCTCCAAGCGAATTTTAGCGATTGATCCTGGATTTCGAACGGGTTGCAAAGTGGTGTGTTTGGACGAATCAGGAGGTTTGCTGACGAATGTAACAATTTATCCGCACCCACCTCAAGCGGAGAGAGACAAAGCTTCTGCGAAGATCTACGAATTGGTACAAGCCTACAAAATCGAAGCGATCGCTATCGGTGATGGAACTGCTGGTCGAGAAACCGAAAATTTGATAAAACATATCCGTTTTGATCGCGATTTAGAAGTGTTTTCTGTGCGTGAAGATGGTGCATCTATTTATTCCGCAAGTTCCATCGCACGCAAGGAATTCCCAGATTACGATGTGACGGTGCGTGGATCTGTTTCCATCGGACGCAGACTCATGGATCCGTTGGCAGAATTGGTGAAAATAGATCCGAAATCCGTTGGTGTTGGTCAATATCAGCACGAAGTAAACCAAACATTGCTCAAAAATGCGCTTGATGATGTCGTGGTTTCTGCGGTGAATGCGGTTGGGGTGGATCTGAATACTGCATCGCCCTATTTGTTGAGTTATGTCTCCGGTTTGGGCACGTCCTTGGCTGAAAATATTATTGCTTACCGAGCTGAAAATGGACCTTTTCAATCCCGTCAGGAATTAAAAAAAGTGAAACGTTTGGGTGACAAAGCATTTGAACAAAGTGCTGGTTTTTTACGAATACGGAATGGTCATAATCCATTGGATAATTCGGCCGTTCACCCAGAGTCGTATCCATTTGTGGAACGGATCGCTAAAAAAATGAAGGTGGAAGTTCCAGACTTGATTGGGAACGAGCAACTTTTGAGTGGACTGAGAGCAGCTGATTTTTCAGAGGTCGACGCATACACTTTCCACGACATCATTGCCGAATTGAAAAAACCGGGACGAGATCCGCGCAAAAAAGCAAAAGTATTGGAGTTTAGTCAATCAATTCGAACGATCTCAGACTTGATTGTAGGGATGAAGTTGCCGGGAATTGTCACAAACGTAACCGCATTTGGTGCATTTGTCAATCTTGGAATTAAAGAAAACGGGTTAATCCATAAATCCAACTTGGCGGATGTGTATGTTGACGATCCGGCGCAATATATTTCATTGAATGAACACGTTGAAGTAGAAGTTCTCGAAGTGGATGTGGATCGAAAACGTGTTGGTCTGAAGCGAATTAACTGATTTATTCCACCATCGTCGGATCTTCCGTCATGTACTTTTGAATTTGTGGGTTATAAAACCAGTTGCGGATCCGTTTTGAAGTTTTTTCGATTTGTGGAACAAAATCATACGATGCCGATTGAATTGGATCATAATTCGTAATTCGACCGGCAAATACTTCGATGTCTTTCGCGTTACTAATTGAACCTGATTTGTATTCCAAATGAAAGGCTTCTGGAGTTGTTGTACCCAGGTAATCAAATAGTTTTACCTGAAAAATTTTGATTAATGTTCCCTGCGAAATTTGGTAGTAATTTTTGAATCCCGCGTTGTAAATTCGATATTCCAAGGTCAAATCTTTGTGTGCTTCGGATGTTATATTTTCTAGCTTCGCGTTCAACGGTTGAATCGCACTCGAAGGCACCGGAATTGGAACCGACAGTTTGTCTAGTTTTCCGTCGTAAAAGATAAAATAGTTGTAATTCCCCATGTAGCCAAATTCTTCAATTTGCTTGCTGTTTTTCGCTTTCGCAACCTGTTCTTTTGCGTATTCAAGGCGATTGATTGTGATCACAGCGTCTTCGATATTATCCGAGTTTAAAAAACCTCGAATAATTTCTGTGGAATATTTTTCGGTCGCCGGAATCGACAAGTGCCCCGTAATTTGTCGTTTCAATCGTTCATCAAATGTCAGGTTTTCTGCCGGAACTTCATCTGGTTCGATCTCAGATTCTGCAGTGTTTACATCCGTTTTGCAAGCTGTAAGAAGGAGCATTGTTCCGAAGAACGCTAATAAAAAAATCGAGTTTTTCATAACACAAATATAGGTTATTATTGTAAATTCGAAGGCGCTGATCATGAAATTAACGTCCTGATTCAACCCAAATAAATAGCGATTTTATGATAGAACACTTACATGCAGATTGGAAAGAGCGCTTAGCGTCTGAATTTGAAATGCCTTATTTTCGTGAATTAGTGGCATTTATTAACGCGGAACGGACTTCAAAGCCGGATTCTATTTTTCCGTCGGATAAAAATGTATTTGCTGCGTTGAATACATGTCCGTTTGATCAAGTAAAAGTTGTAATTCTTGGACAAGATCCCTATCCAACCAAAGGACATGCAGTTGGACTCAGTTTTGCGGTCGACAGTTCGGTGATGCCGTTGCCAAAGAGTTTGCAGAATATTTACAAAGAATTAGCCGCGGATTTACAGACAACGCCTCCAACAACTGGTGATTTGACAAATTGGGCAAATCAAGGGGTATTGCTGTTGAATTCAGTATTAACTGTTGAAGAAGGAAATCCAACCAGTCATGCAAAAAAAGGATGGGAGCAATTTACAAGTAAAATTATCTCCTTGTTAAATTCAGAAAAATCAGGAATTGTATACTTGCTTTGGGGTAAAAATGCCCACGAGAAAGCCAAAGAAGTCAACGCCGTCGCCAATTTTGTATTGAAAACATCGCATCCAAGTCCGTTGGGATACACCAAGTCTGGAATGGATTTTATTTCTTTCAAAGGAAGCAATCCATTTTCCAAAACAAATCGTTATTTAGTTGAAAATAAAAGAACAACAATTGATTGGAGTAAATGAAAAATGAAAAAATATTAATTCGGGAGTTGAAAATTTTTTTTTAGACTTAATTTACTAGGTAAAATAGTAAAAAAACGTTAATATTGTTTTGATCATTTTTTGGTATAACACCAAATTTTTGGTTTGATAAGCATTTAATTACTACTGATTGATTGACGTTTAACTATTTAAGTTTTTACTTTAATAATTTTGAGTTTGAAACACTCATCAACATAAAAATACTACTCTATGTATAAGAAGCTTACTTCCAGGTTTTTTAGTTTTAAATTCTATCTTGTTTTATTTTTTTTATTGATTGTTTTTATACCGATTTCACTTTTTTCTCAAATTAAAGAGGGAGAAGGGATTGAGGATTTAGCAAAACGCGATGAATTTTCTAAAGTATATCAATTATCCCCTACGAACTTTCGAAAAGTTCAATCGTTTTTGCCCATGCATTTCAAAGATAAAAATGGAAAATGGCAAGAAATCAGCGAAGAGGTTCGAGTGAATGGAACTCTTTTTGAGATGTTTCAGACCAATAAGCCAATTACGATTGATGCGTCAACAGGAAAATCAATTTTTTTCATAGATCCATTAAATTCAATTCAATTTGGAAGTCAATCAAATGTTGTAGTATCGAGTAAAGGGGGTGAACATAAAATGTTCAATTCCAATTTGAGTGAAAATCAATCTAAATTAGTAGGGAATCAATTAGTATTAAAAAATTTTTTCCCTGGGATTGATCGAATTCAAACATTGATGAATGGAGCACTAAAATCGGATTACACAATTCATCACAAAATTGAAGGCATTGAAGAATCTGAATTTTTAATTTTTGAAGATTTTTATGCATTACCGAAAGGATGGAGAATTGAATATGGAGATGGGAAACACATCGAAAATCGATTTGAAGGAAGTTTAGCGATTTTTGATGAAAATAATTCTCAAGTCGGAGTTATTTCAATTCCAGTTTTTTACGATTCTTTTTTTTCTAAAGAAAAATCTGAATATCGTGGACATTCAATGAAAGGTACATTTGAATTAAAGAAACTTGAGGGCAAAACTCGGATTCGCATTTTTGTCCCAACAAACTGGCTGAATGCTTCTGATCGAGTTTATCCTGTAACGATTGATCCAACGATTTCAGGATCACTTCCTCAATATGGTAATGTGAATGGTTATGCCTATTCTGCTGCATGTCAAGAACAAATAATTATTTCAGTTCCTTCAGGAAATTTTGTGACGTCAACGAGTACAACATATAGTATTACTGCTCAAAATGGTGGATGGAGATCAGAGCAAATTTCACGTGTTGGAGTAGGATCAACTTGGACTGCAAATCAAATAAATGCGAATAATAATGCTGGTACTCAAAATTATTCGCTTACGGGATTAACTATTGCAAATGGTTTGTGTGGAAATATCACATTTACATGGCAAGCATATCGTACATGGGATACAGATGGCTTTAGTGATTGTGATCAGTACAATCAGTACAGATCTGGAAACTGGGTTGTTAATGTCGATTATTCAGCTTTGTCGGCTCCAACGTCAGTTGGTTGGACAGCCACTGGTGGTACATTTACAACTCCTGCATGTGGTTCAAATTCTGCTACATTATGCGCAGGAAGTGGTACAGGGGTTTTGGCGAATTTGGTTCAAGGGGTCAATTATACGGTTGAAAATTTAGGTACGACGGCATGTGGAACGGCTTTGACAAACGCTTACATGCAAGCTTGGTCACCCGGCGGAACAACTTGTGGATTCAATCCAATTGGTAGTGTTGGTTTGAATGCTGTTACGTTCAATGCTCCTTCAACTGGAAGTCATCGAATTAATGTTACATCGAATTCTTGTGGTTCTGCTGTAAACACATGTGGTGGTGGAGTAGGTCACGACTTTACTGGAAATTCAGCCGTACTACGTTATCGTCAAAATACGACAGTTAACAATACCACTTCAACAGCGAATATTTGCCTTTCAGGTACAAAATCATTGACTGCAACTTTAGGTGGCGCTCACAACAATCCAACTGTGGTTTGGTCGGTGGTTTCAGGTTCAGGCTCAATTTCTGGTTCAACATTTACACCATCTGGAACAGGTCCGGTAGTAATTAATGCAACAGTAGGAAACTGCTCGAGCTCAGTTAATTTTGATGTAATTTCGTCCATCACTCCGACGTTCAATTCAGTTGCACCGATTTGTGCTGGAGATCCATTATCGGCGTTACCGACAACTTCCACGAACGGAATAACGGGGTCTTGGTCACCTGCATTGGATAATACGCAAACAACACTCTATACTTTTACGCCAAGTGCGGGTCAATGTGCTTCAACTGCAACGATGACGATTACGGTCAATAACATTACAACACCCACTTTTACTTCGGTTTCCGCAATTTGTTCGGGCGACGCTCTCGCTCCGTTGCCAACAACTTCCACGAACGGAATAACGGGGTCTTGGTCACCTGCATTGGATAATTCGCAAACAACCGTCTATACGTTTACTCCCAATGCAGGTCAATGTGCTTCAACTGCAACGATGACGATTACGGTAACAAATAATGTTACTCCATTATTTAATCCAGTAGCGGATGTATGCGAAGGTAGTGCACTTGCACCGTTACCAACAACTTCCACGAACGGAGTAACTGGAACGTGGTCACCAGCTTTGGATAATACGCAAACAACACTCTATACTTTTACGCCGAATGCAGGACAATGTGCTACGTCAGCATCGCTCACAATCACCATTATTGAGGATAATTTAGCCGTTTCGTCTGACGTCGCAAGTGTGTGTCCAAGTGAAACAGCAACCATCACAGCTTCGGGTGCTACCAGTTATGTTTGGAGTCCTGCCACAGGGTTGAATCAAACCACAGGAAGTGTAGTGGAGGCAACTCCTTCATCTACGCAAACATATACGGTCGTAGGGACTTTCAACGGATGTGCTTTTAGTGAAAATATTACGATTACCATAAAATCAATTCCCACGATTACCGCTGGACCGGTAGGTGCAACCTTGTGTGCAGGAAATAGTATTTCGTTGTCAGCGACGGGTGGAGTCGTATATGTATGGCTTCCAACGGCTGCGTCTGGTAGTACGGTTTCTGTTTCGCCTCTAACTTCAACGGTTTATACTGTTTTAGGAACGGCGTTGAATGGATGTGTTGGTCAAACAACGCTGACTGTCAACGTCACTACGCCACCAGCGGCAACGATTGCATACGCTGGATCTCCATTTTGTTCATCCATCGCAACAGCTCAAAGTGTCACACGAACTGGTACAGCTGGAGGCGTATATTCATCAACTGCTGGTCTGTCAATTGACCCATCCACTGGGGCGATTAACCCTTCACTGAGTACCCCTGGCAACTACGTGGTAACCTATACGATTGCGGCATCAGGTGGTTGTCCGGTATACACAACTACAGCAAACATTACAATTAGTCCAGCCCCAACGGGAAGTTTTAGTTACGCTGGTACACCATTTTGCGGTGATTTGAGTACATCTCAACCAGTTACTTTTACGGGAACAAATGGTGGTACTTTTTCGGCTCCAGCTGGATTAACAATAGATGGTACTACCGGTGAAGTCATACCTTCATCAAGTACATCTGGAACTTATACCGTGACTTATTCAATCCCTGCAGGATTGGGATGTCCTGCTTTTTCAACAACAAGCACTGTTACAATTTCTACACCTCCAACTGGTACATTGTCCTACGCTGGAACGCCTTTTTGTACGAGTTTATCGGCACCGCAAGCCGTTACGTTTGTTGGAACAAGTGGAGGTACTTACAGTTCAACAGCAGGGCTGACAATTAATCCAACGACTGGAGCAATCACTCCGTCGTCAAGTACACCAGGCAGTTACGTCGTCACATACACTATCGCAGCAGCAAATGGTTGTCCGATCTTCACAGCAACGACATCGGTTCAAATCAATGCATTGCCCACCGTATCAATTGCTTATGCAGGCTCTCCATATTGCGGGAATTTAAACACCAATCAATCAGTTACGTT
>SSGT01000189.1 GCA_008017065.1 Crocinitomicaceae bacterium | reverse complement strand
GTTTCTGAGAAATTCAATTTACAACCCAAGGTGTAAAATGCGACTTTTTTGTACTGAATCATAATGAATTTGCAAAGATACTTGAAAGAATTTGAATTTTAGAAAGTCAAAATCAAAATATACGCTAAAATAAATACAGAATATGCCATTTGCCGATTTTAGAAATGTACATTTGTAATTCATTCGATTTTGACAGCTATGTTTTGGACTTTCATCGTGTTGCTTTTATTTTCTACACTGATTCGCTTGCTTCATTGGCCTGGTGGCAATGTATTGTTGTTGTTTGCACTTCTTTTTCCCTTTTTAGATATTTTCATTCAACTCTTGCGGAGACGCAATCAAGGATCTGAAAAAGCATTGAAATCGTTGTCGGCATTGGTCGCATTCGGATTTGGGTTGTACTTCGTTTTTCGATTTTTGTTTTGGCCAGGAAGTTGGCTCGTATTTGCGATCGCGGTTGTGTTGTACCTTCCATTTTTGATCGTTTTTTGGCTCCAAAAGGGAAAAATGTCTAAAAGATACGGCGTTACATTCGGGTTGATGATACTTTCGTGCGTGTTTTTAGTGATTCCAACGTATTTGATTTATGGATTTTTCACGGTCTACAATCCGCTTCACGGGAAAAATGAACCCATTCCTTCGTTTGCCTATTACAAATTGGCACGATTTTATGACGTAGCTGGAGAAGATCAAGAAGCGCTCAACTTGCTAGAAAAAGGGTTGCACGAAACAGAAGTTCGATGTCAACAAGGGGATTTGGATCTGATCGAGGTATTGCCAAGCGATTGTGAGGACAGAGTATCCTTTTTTAACGCTCAAATTGTATCGTTGAAGCAGACGGGTGAAATGATTGATTAACATAATACAAGCATAAAATGAATAAAGAATTGCGCATCAATTACCAAGAGTTTGAGCACTATCGATCATTAACAGAGCGAGAACAAACGTTGGTGTCCAACGCATATCTTGCCTGTGAAAATGCGTATGCCCCGTACAGCAAATTTCACGTTGGCGCCGTTTTACTGTTGGAGGATGGAACCGAAGTTGTAGGCAATAACCAAGAAAATATAGCATATCCTTCCGGACTTTGTGCCGAGCGTGTTGCGCTTTTTTATGCGGGAGCAAATTTTCCGGGGACACGAATTGAAACACTTGTCGTTGTTGCGACAGGCGATTTAATTCAACCCAATGATTGTGTTTCTCCCTGCGGATCATGTCGACAAGTCATCGCAGAAAGTGAATTTCGTCAAAAAGCACCGATGAAGATTATATTGGTGTCTCAAACTGGGCGCACCTTTGTGTTTGAACGCGGAACGGATTTGTTGGTGTTCGCATTCGGAATGCATTGATTCTAAAAAAGTAAATTTCAAACGACCAAAAAAATCAAACGATGAAAAACCTCCTAGTTGTTTCCGTCTTGCTCGTAATTGCAAGTGCATGTCAATCGTCAAAATCTGCTTCTACGACCAATAAAATGCCGTTGATGCCTGAAATCATGCGGGGAGAAATCAGTAGAACCTTGTATTCATTTGACAGGAAAGATTCGGTGGATTCAAAGTTGAATTATGCTTTTTATAGTAATCCTAAGTACGATTGGCAAGATACAGTGAATGCTTCGATCGGTTATTTTTTGTGGTCGACTTCTCAATTCGAAGGAGATTCCTACGTTTATTCCGATTTGACGCATCGCTTTTTTGGAGGGATTTTGGATCGTTTTGAGCAACTTTATACGGTTGACCTGAACGATTCTAGTTATTTTGGGGTTTGGAATTACGATGCGTCGATTTCGATTGACACGACGCTTCAAAATTACACCCAAGTAGCGATGAACGCTTATTTCTACACGGGTGGAGCGCATCCCAATTCAGCGTTACGGCAATTGGTTGTTTCGGAAGAAACCAATGAAATAATGTCTTGGAAATCAATCGTAAAAAACGAAGAGAAATTCCATCAATTAGCAGAGAAGTACTTTCGTAAAGCGATGGGGTTGCGCGCCACAGAAAGCTTGAAAGACCTTTACTGGTTTGAAAATGGAATCTTTCGATGCAACGAAAATTTCAGTATTTCCCCCAACGGAATGACATTTATTTTTAATGCGTATGAAGTTGCTCCGTACGCGGTGGGTGTGATTGAATTCACGATTCCAATGCATGAACTTAAGAAAGAGCTAACGATCGACTTGCGTTTTAGTAAATAGTGTTTGTTTTTCATGCACAATTTGACGGTTGATGTGTTTTTACTATAGAAAGCATTGCAATCCTATTGTTGCCCTCCGTTGATTAATTCCGACAATCAAGTGCGTGTGTTTATCAATGTTTCAATTCTTTCTTATTATATTTGCGTTTCGAAAAAAAAACAGTGTCATTATGGCTACAAAAGCAGTTGATAAACCAACAAAAACTACGAAAAAAAGCGCCGTTGCTTCGACAACTAAGTTTTCAAAAGAAACTTACGTGAAATGGTACAAAGACATGTTGTTAATGCGCCGTTTTGAAGAAAAAGCAGGACAATTATACATCCAACAAAAGTTTGGAGGATTTTGCCATTTATACATTGGTCAAGAAGCGATCGTTGCTGGAACAGTAAGTGGAAGTCGACCAACCGATAGTCACATGACAGCTTACCGCGATCACGCACATCCGATTGGTTTAGGTACCGATCCACGTGTTTTGATGGCGGAGTTGTACGGTAGATCAACAGGATGTTCGAAAGGGAAAGGTGGATCGATGCACTTTTTTGACAAGAGCAAAAATTTCATGGGTGGTCACGGAATCGTTGGTGCACAAATCCCGATGGGAACAGGTGTTGCTTTTGCAGAAAAATACAACGAAACAGACAATGTTGTTTTTGTTTCTATGGGCGATGGAGCCGTTCGTCAAGGTGCATTGCACGAAACGTTCAACATGGCGATGAATTGGAAACTTCCGGTGATTTATATCATCGAGAACAACAATTATGCGATGGGAACCTCGGTTGAACGTACAACGAACGTGACAGACTTATCCAAAATTGGATTGTCATACGGAATGCCTTCAAAATCAGTAAATGGAATGTCGCCTGAAGCAGTGCATGAAGCAATCGAAGAGGCGTGCGACCGAGCACGACGAGGAGATGGACCGACCTTATTGGATATTCGCACGTACCGATACAAAGGACACTCGATGTCTGATCCTCAAAAGTACAGATCGAAAGACGAAGTTGCTGAATGGCAAGCGAAAGATCCGATTGATCATTGCTTGGATGTTATCAAATCCAACAAATGGTTGACCGAAGCAGAAATCGTTGCAATTCAGGAATGGGTCAAAAAAGAAGTGGAGGAATCCGTAGAATTTGCTGAAAATTCACCGTATCCAGAAGCGCATGAATTGTACGAGGACATTTACATGCAAACCGATTATCCATATATCAAGGAATATTAAAAAAATTCAATACTTGGGTGCTTGATCCAAGAAATATCGAAACAGTATGGCAGAAATAATTTACATGCCCAAGTTGAGCGACACGATGACAGAAGGTGTCGTTGCAGAGTGGCACAAAAAAGTAGGAGATTCCGTTTCTTCAGGAGAATTGTTGGCTGAGATCGAAACCGATAAAGCGACAATGGAATTTGAATCTTTTTACGACGGTGTGTTGTTACACATCGGAGTTGAAAAAGGTGCGAATGCGCCCGTTAATGCGATTCTAGCAATTATTGGAGCTGCAGGTGAAGACGTAAGTGCATTGCTTGCAAATGCAGGCGCACCCACCGTTGAATCCGCACCAACTCCAGCGCCTGTAGCTGAAAAAGCACCAGAAGTGAGCGCGCCAGTTGCAGCTCCTGTTGCTGAATCAAAACCAGTTGCATCACCAGCGCCCGTTTCGAATACATCGGGACGTGTTTTTGCTTCGCCGTTGGCGAAAAAAGTAGCCGCTGACAAAGGTATTGATATCAACCAAGTCGCGGGGACAGGTGATAGCGGACGCATTGTAAAACGCGATGTCGATCATTTTACACCGTATGTTCCTGCTGCTAATCAAGCATCGTACGCTGTTGCTGCCGGACAAGAATCATATACCGAAGAGAAAGTTTCTCAAATGCGTAAAACGATCGCGCGTCGTTTGGCTGAAAGTAAATTTTCAGCACCGCATTTTTACTTGACCTTGGACATCGATATGGACAATGCAATCGCTGCACGAAAAGCGATGAATGCGGATAAAGACGTTAAGATTTCATTCAACGACATGGTGGTAAAAGCATCCGCAATGGCCTTGAGAAAGCATCCAGCAATCAACAGTTCGTGGTTGGGCGACGTGATTCGTCGTAATCACCATGTTCACATCGGAGTAGCGGTGGCGGTTGATGAAGGCTTATTGGTTCCAGTGGTTCGTTTTGCTGATTCAAAAGGATTGGCGCAAATCGGTACCGAAGTGAAGGAATATGCTCAAAAAGCAAAAGATAAAAAATTACAACCGTCCGATTGGGAAGGGAATACGTTCACGATTTCAAATTTAGGTATGTTTGGAATTGAGTCGTTTACGGCAATCGTCAATCCACCTGACAGCTGTATTCTTGCAGTAGGTGGAATCAAAGAAGTACCGGTAGTGAAAAACGGACAAGTGGTTCCTGGAAATGTCATGAAACTCACGTTGTCGTGTGATCATCGTGTTGTTGACGGTGCTTCCGGTGCGGCGTTTCTTCAAACATTGAAAGGTTACTTGGAGAATCCAGTTACGATGTTGGTTTAGTCAATCCCAAAAAAATAAATTGTAAACGCTTTGTCTTTGGATGAAGCGTTTTTTTTTGTACTTTCAACCATGCTTAAAACACGCTTTTTAACCATTTTAATCGTCTCGTTGAATTCATTTTTTAGCGCTTCACAAGCGGATTCAATACCACCTCAAGCAACGAAAAAAAACGAATTTTCATGGAGTCATTTGCTTCCGAAAGAGATAAAATATGGCGGTCTCTGGAAACAAAATGAATACGAGCATGCGTTTTATGCCAATTATTTTCTCGTTGGGTATACCCGCGGATTTTCAGGTGATGGACTGAATTCTATCGGAATGATTGGCTTTTCTTACACGTCTGTGGATCGGATGCATTTTGTGAGTTTGTTTCCGTATTGGGGGAAAACGACCTGGTGGGGACTTAATTTCGGTGCGCGTGCGGAGCCTCTGTTGAACGTCGCAACCGGAAGGTTTTCACATACAAATGTCGAAATTTCAGGTGGCTTGTTGATGAATCTCTCTTTTTCTTGCTTGATTCCGCATACGTTTGCCGACGATTTTTTCATCGGTTGGAAATTGGGATACACGATTTCAGAGCCTATTTTACTTCGAGAAAAAGGAAAACGGATCACGTTGTATTGAAACTAGGCTTCCGATTCCGTATTTTCGTCGTTGGCCTGTTTTTCGTACATCTCAGCATAAATTCCCGCACGAGAAATCAGCTCTTGGTGTGTACCTTCTTCAATTTTTTCACCGTTTTCAAGCACTAAAATGCGATCAGCATAACGCAAGGAAGAGATTCGGTGACTTACAATAAGCGCCAAATTATTTACAGATTCATTCGCTATTGCGCGCAGGATGATGTCTTCCGTTTCTGTATCTACCGCAGACAAGCAATCGTCGAGTAGCAATAAACTGGGTTTGCGCAACAATGCACGGGCGATACTAATTCGTTGTTTTTGACCGCCACTCAAATTCACACCTCGTTCGCCCAGCACTGTATCAAAGCGATCTTTGAATCCTTCGATGTTGTGATATACGTGTGCTTTTTTAGCTACTTCAATCAATTCATCTTCCGAGATTTCTTGGTCGTTGACTCCAAACTGGATGTTGTTACCGATCGTGTCGGAGAACAGAAAAACTTCTTGCGGAACAACCCCTGAATTTCTTCGGTAGGCATCTAAATTGATTGTTTTGAGGTCTTGTCCATTCACATAAATCGTTCCAGTGCTAGGGTCAATTTGGCGCATAACCAGATTTAGAAGCGTCGATTTTCCACTACCTGTTCGACCTACAATTCCCAAGGACTCGCCGTTTTTGAGCGTAAACGAAACGTTTTTGATTGCTTCAATTCCTGAATTTTCGTGTGTGTACGAAACATTTTCGAAGCGAATTTCATGAATCGGTCCGAGTGGCTCGGTGGTTGGATTTTTGATTGCAGGATCGATACTTAAAAATTCATTGATTCGTGCTTGCGATGCAGATGCACGTTGGATAATAGATGTAACCCAACCCACGCTCGCAAACGGCCACGTCAACATGTTGATATACAGGATTAACGACACGATATCTCCTGGTGTGATGGATTTATCGAAGGTCAACAGTCCACCAAAATAAATCGCCATCAACGAGCTCAAGCCAATTAGAAAACTGATCGTAGGCATGAATAAAGCGTTTACAACCACCAAGTTCATGTTTTTCCGTTTGTAATTGTCGGCGGAATCGTTGAACTTTTTGTTCATTTCCCGTTCGCGCAAATACGCTTTGATTACGCGAATACCTGAAAACGTTTCTTGAACAATTGTCGACATGTTGGATTGCTCTTGCTGAACAAGTGTACTCAATTGATTCATGCGGTTGGAGACGCGGTAAATCATCAGCGACATGATTGGAAGAGGCGCAAGGACGATTAGGGTGAGTTTGACATTGATTTGCAACATGGCTGGAACACAAATTGCAAACAAAATCGCCAAGTTGATGGTATACATTAGTCCGGGACCTAAATACATCCGCACTTGCGATACATCTTCGGAGATTCGGTTCATCAAATCACCGGTATTGTTTTTTTTGTAGAATGCAAAATTCAGTTTTTGATACTGTGTGTAGACTTCGTTTTTGAGGTCAAATTCGATGTAACGGGATACGATGATGATTGTTTGTCGGGTCAAAAACAGAAAGAATCCCTTCCCAATTGAGAGTAACATGTAAAAACCGAACAATTTTAGGCTCAGCAGTACAACCGTGTCTAAGGATTGATTGGTATTTAGTTCGGTGATAAATCCATCGACTGCATTTTTCACGATTTTAGGCATTTGCACGCCGAAAATATTCGAAGCAATGATACAAAGGACACCAAAAAGAAGTCTCCATTTATATTTTATTATGTATTTATTGAGATAGCTTAAAGACTTCATGCGATAAATTTCCTACTTTTGCAACGCTCTTTTGATTTGAATGCAAAAGTAGCGAATAGTTATCAATTTTCGTTCTTAATATAACTCTGGAACATGTTTGAGGTAAAAGATATCAAAGACACAAATCTGGCTGAAAATCCAGTCATCGCTCAAATGAGCAGTTACAACCACGAGCAGTTACTTTTCTGTAACGACAATGCAACAGGTTTAAAAGCAATCATCGCTGTACATAACACCGTTTTGGGTCCTGCACTAGGAGGAACCCGGATGTGGATGTACAACAATGAAATGGAAGCCTTGAATGATGTGTTGCGTTTATCTCGCGGAATGACCTACAAAAATTCATTGGCAGGATTGAATTTGGGCGGTGGAAAAGCTGTAATTATTGGCGATTCGAGAACAATGAAATCAGAAGCTTACATGCGTCGATTCGGTAAGTTTGTCAACAGTTTGGGTGGAAAATACATCACAGCTGAAGATGTTGGAATCGGAACAAACGACATGGCATGGGTAAACATGGAAACAGATCACGTTGTTGGATTGGCTGGAAAAAGTGGAGATCCATCCCCAGTTACTGCACACGGCGTTTATGTGGGAATGAAAGCATGTGCCAAGGAGCAGTTCGGGACCGATTCACTTGCGGGTAAGAAAATTGCTGTTCAAGGCGTTGGCCATGTAGGAGAATACTTGGTAGCATCGTTAGCGAAAGAAGGTGCTGAGATTTACATCACAGACATTCATCAAGACACATTGAAGCGCGTTTCTGAAATGTATGGTGCCAAAGTTGTTGGATTGGATGAAATCTATGACATTGACATGGACATTTATGCACCTTGTGCGTTGGGAGCGACGATCAACGATGAAACATTGAGTCGTTTGAAATGTTCGATTATCGCAGGTGCAGCAAACAATCAATTGGCGATTGAAAATGTGCATGGACAAGCGGTGATGGATAAAGGAATTATTTACGCTCCCGATTACGCGTTGAATGCAGGTGGAGTAATCAATTGTTATTCAGAAGTGAAATCTTTTTCAGCTGCATGGGCAATGGGGAAAGCGGAAGAAATATATGGTACAATTGGAAACATCGTTCGACGTTCGAAATCAGATAATACGCCAACGTATCAAATTGCTAACAAAATGGCAGAGGAAAGAATTGCCGCGATCGGGAATGTTAAATTACCGATGTAAAAAACAGATATGTTAAATAGAAGACATTTACGAATAAAGGTTTTACAAGCACTTTACGCTTATTTCCAGTCGGAAGAAGATAATTATAACCGAACGGAGAAAGAATTGATGCATTCGATTGACAAGATTTACGAATTGTATTTATTCTTGTTGTTGAGTTTTGAAGAATTGAAGTCAGTAGAGGAAACACGCTTGGAAGAGTTGAAGTCGAAAATTCGACCTACCGAGAGTGATTTGAATCCAAACAGAAAGTTTGTTCAGAATTCGGTTTTCCGACTTTTAGAAGACAATAAGTCATTGAGGAGAACGGCCGAAGAACACAAAATCAACTGGTTGGGAGATGAGAATCAAGAGATGTTCAAAAAAATGATGGCTCAAATTCGCGAAGATGAGAATTATTTTTCTTACATGTCGTTGGAAACAACTTCCTTTGAAGAAGATTTGGAATATGCGTGTTTACTGTTCAAAAACGACATTGCCAACTCACCATTGATTTACAATTTTTTCGAAGAGAAGAGTATACATTGGTTAGACGATATCGATCTGGCGTGTTCGATGGTGCTGAAAACAATCAAATCATTCAGCGAAGCAGGTCCGAACGAAATTTTGCCATTGTACAAAGAGGGTGACGATGAACAAGAATTTGTGCGTATTTTACTCCGCAAAACGATCAATAACGACAAGGACAATTTGGAATTGATCGATGATTTGACCAAAAACTGGGAATTGGATCGTATTGCGAAAATGGATATTATTTTGATGAAAATGGCAATTACAGAGTTGCAAGAATTCAGCAATATTCCGAAAAAAGTAACGCTGAACGAGTACATCGAAATTTCAAAATTTTACAGTACTCCAAAAAGTAATGGTTTCATCAACGGAATTTTGGATAAAGCCATTGATCGATTGGAAAAAGACAATAAAATTGTCAAAATTGGAAGAGGTTTAATGGATTAATAAATTGATTATGAAAAAAGTACTTTCCATTTTAAGTGTGAGTTTGTTGCTTTGGAGTTGCCAAGATAACAACAAAATTGAAGTCGGGAACAAGACAGAAATCGAAGTTCAATCGGTGGTTGAGATGGGTGACGTTATTTTGGGAGAAAATGTAAATGCTACATTTAACGTTAAAAACGTGGGAGAATATCCACTCATTTTGGCCGAAGTGAAAGGTTCGTGTAGTTGCACAGTTGCTGAATACAAAAAAGATCCGATCGCACCAGGAGAATCCGTGACAATCAAGGCAACGGTGAAAACGGATAACGCACAACCGGGTTTGTTGAGAAAAGATGTTCGCATTGTTTCAAACACAGATCCTTCAATTACATCGGTATTGATTACCGCGAATGTATTGAGAAAATAAATTGATTAATAAATTAAAACCAAGAAAAAATGCAAGGAGGAGGAATGAGTCAAATCGTAATGTTGTTGTTAATTGTAGTGGTATTTTACTTCTTCATGATTCGACCACAACAAAAGAAACAAAAAGAACAAAAAAACTTTAGAGCGAATTTGGCACCTGGTGATAAAGTAGTAACGATTGGAGGAATCCACGGTAAAATATTGGAAGTTACAGATTCAACGGTATTGTTGAATTGTGAAGGAAGTAAAATTCGCTTCGCAAAATCTGCAATCGCTCAAAACGCAGGCGAGCAGTTGGAGGCAAATTAATACAAATTTTAGATAACGAAAGTCGGGTCTCTTTGAGGTCCGACTTTTTTTTGTAATCGACATTTCGCCATATTCCGAAATGTCGAAATGGTCGGTGTTTTTCAAGAAGTTGGTATTTCGGCAAATTACGTTTTTTTGGACCTTGCGTCAGAATCCAGAAAAGTTGGCATTTCGCCATATTCCGAAATGTCGAAATCATCGGTCTTTTTCAAGAAGTTGGTATTTCGGTAAATTACGTTTTTTTGGATTTTGCGTCAGATTCGAGAAAGGTTGGCTTTTGGGCTTTGTCGGACTTGGGGTTAT
>SSGT01000109.1 GCA_008017065.1 Crocinitomicaceae bacterium | reverse complement strand
TGGCACTGAATCCCAAGTTGTTGAAATTGTATTGATACGGAGCCAAACCACCTGTCACGTTTCCGATGGCAACACTTCCGTTGGATTGTCCGCACGCAGCGCTTGTTGGTGTTGTTGCCACGGCTGTTGGACCGGTAACCTGCGTTACGGTTGCGGTTGTACTGAGCGAACAACCGTTGTTGTCGAGTACAACGACGGGATAATTTCCTGGAGCCAAGTTGTTAAAATTGGTTGTACTTCCAAAGCCAGCAGCATTGAAGTTGTACGTGTACGGCGAAGTGCCACCCGTCACGGTTCCGATGGTTACTGTTCCTGAATTTGTGGTGCAACCGGCAGGAGTTGATGTGATGTTTACTGCAGTTGGACCAGCAGCGGCATTTACGGTGATCGGACTGATTGAAATGTACTGATATGCTGGTCGTTTTGGTCCAGTAAAATTGTAGTAATCAGATGGACTAGGAGTGTAATCGGGATGGTATTTTAGAATAACATTTTTCAAGGTCGTTCCTGCTGGAGGCGTGATTGAGAAACTGACATCGTCGCAATTGGTGGAACTTCTCGAACCATACGAACTGTTGTTGTGTCCCTTTACGATACGCGTGTTTCCGCTCGTTGTAATTGTTTTGTTGGAGCCGCCGGTCGCTACGATATTGGCAACTGGGATTGGATTTCCATTTCCATCTGTCGCCGAGATTTCGATCCAGTCGGCGAAAGTTTGGTACGATTCGTCGGAATTGATGTCTTTGATTTGGAAGGCAATATTTCCGCACAACCCAGAGGTGGTATTCCCCGATGTAAAATCCAATGTGAGTGTTGAATGCGCATTTGTAATGTTTCCAAACAAGTGTTCAAGCGCTAATCCTCCTGCAATTCCACACTGACCGTTTCCAACCGTATTTCCTGCGTAAAATTTGGGTGTTCCATTTTGAAACCCAGGAGCGGATGAGGTAACCGTAGCCGTAAGAATTCCATTTACAAAACTCGTTGCGCCAGCTGGATAGGCATTCCACGAGAGAGTTTGTGCTTGAATTTGGAGGATTGAGATGGAGAGCACAATCCAAGAGAGTAGCGATTTTTTCATACGAGTTATTGATCGCACAAGTTTACCAACAATTCAGTTGAAATACTAGAAGGGGCAACCCCTCAAAAGGGAGTGATTTTAATTGAACTATTTTGAAGCGTGACGTATTAAAAATCGAAAAAAGGATTGTAGTATGACAACTTTTTGATTATCTTTCGTAGTGAATTTAATTTTTAAAACCTAAAAAAAATGAACTATCTACCCGTAAACCGAACAATCAAAATGTGGGCAGAAGACGATCGACCGCGCGAGAAACTAATCTTGAAAGGACGAAATTCACTTTCAGACGCTGAATTATTGGCCATTTTAATTGGATCTGGCACACGTGAAAAGTCAGCTGTCGAACTTGCACAAGAGATGCTTCAATTTTCAGAGAATAATTTGCAGCAATTTTCTAAACTGACCTTGACTGATTTATGCAAATTTAAAGGCATTGGTGAAGCAAAAGCGATTTCGATTATTGCAGCACTTGAACTCGGACGTCGGAGAAAGGGATCCGAGCAGAAAGAGCGAATCAAAATTCGAACATCCTCGCAAGTGTATCAATTGTTGCATTCGATTTACGAAGATTTACGACACGAAGAATTCCACATCATCTTGATGAATCGTGCAAATGAAGTGATTCGAATTCAGAAGATCTCGCAGGGTGGTACAGCTGTCACTGCCGTGGATGCAAAAGTGATTTTCAAAGCAGCCTTGGATTACAATGCGGCCACGATTGTGCTCAGTCATAACCACCCGAGTGGATTGCTTGTTCCAAGTGAAAACGACCTCCGATTGACGCGAGAATTGGTATGTTTCGGTAAAATTATGGATTTACTCGTCGTAGATCACATCATATACACGGATAATGGTTACTTTAGCTTTTCAGATCAAGGAGTACTTTCATGAAAACAATTTTAACAGTAATCGGCGCAAGGCCACAAATTATAAAGGCTTCCGCATTGAGTCGAATTATCGAAACGGAGTTTGCGAGCGAATTGAATCAAATTTTAGTGCACACGGGGCAACATTACGATGAAAACATGTCGGCTGTATTTTTTGACGAATTAGGGATTCCGATGGCTGATTTTAACTTGAAAGTAGGAAGCTCTTCCCACGCGGTACAAACGGCTAAAATTATGGAAGGCATCGAAGCTTTAATTTTATCGGAAAAGCCAGACGGCGTTTTGGTGTACGGCGACACCAACTCAACGATTGCAGCCGCATTAGCAGCTTCGAAGTTAGAGATTCCAGTTGTTCACGTTGAAGCAGGATTGCGAAGTTTCAACAAATCAATGCCGGAAGAAATCAATCGTATTTTGTGCGATCATGTTTCAACGTTGTTATTTTGTCCCACCCAGTCGGGTATCGACAACCTTGCGAATGAAGGTTTTGACTTGGAAGAGAAAGTGAGCGCCACGATTGATCAACCGATAGTGTACGCGTGTGGCGATATCATGTATGATAACAGTCTTCATTTTTCCTCCGTTTCTGATTCTAAATCAACAATTTTAGCGCAGCTTGACTTGCACGAAAACGGATTTGTTCTCGTGACGATTCACCGCAATGCGAACACCGATGACCCCAGCCGATTGAATTCCATTTTTAGTGCGTTGTTGCGTTTGCAGGAAGCAACAGGATTAAAAATTGTGTTGCCATTGCATCCTCGGACAACGAAGATGATGGAGCAATTGTTGACCGACGAATTAAACGCAAAATTGACCAAAAACAACCAAGTGATGTTGGTTCCGCCTGCTGGTTTTCTAGACATTATCGCATTGGAAAAAAACGCGAAATTGATCGTTACGGATAGCGGAGGATTGCAGAAGGAAGCCTTCTTTTTTCAAAAGCCCTGTGTTGTTTTGAGACCAGAAACAGAATGGGTTGAGATTGTACAAAATGGAAATGCAATCTTAGCGGACGCTGACGAATCCCGTATTCTCGAAGCCGCATTGCAGTTGATTGAAAAAACGGACTTCACCTATCCAACGTTGTTTGGAGATGGTCATGCAGCACGTTTTATAGCACAAAAAATCTTGGACAAAATTTGATATGCTTGTAGTTTTTGTGCGTGAGGTAACTGAGCGGCTGATTTTCACACTCGATTTCGTGTTTAACGAACGAAAAGTAAATTATCAGTTGACCAACGATCCTGTTTTTTTTGCAAAAACGGACAAACTTCGCTTGAATTATTCCACGCAAACGTTCGAAAATTCGGTTACGATTGAGCCGGCAACCGTTTTGTTTGACAGCGCTGTTTTTCCGTATGCGGTCGTAAAGTCTGATTTTGAAGGTGTTGCTTGTTTGTCGTTTGATCGAGTTACAGATCCGCTGGCATCCATTTTTTACGTCCTGTCGCGTATGGAAGAGTATACCAACTTACGCCGAGATTTGCACAATCGCTTTGCTGCAAAGGATAGTATTTTGGTTAAGTTTGGATGGTTGAATCAAGCTATTTGCGATCGATGGGCGATTGCAGTATTGCATCAGATCGAAAAAATAGTGGGTACAACGTTCGACCTTCCACAAGAAGAAACAGCAATTATTCCGACGTTTGATATTGACAACACATTTGCGTTTAAGTGGAAGGGAGGATGGCGACAACTATTAAGTAAATCACGCGACTACTTGCGGAAAGACACGCATCGTTTGGAGCTCCGAAAAGCGGTACTTTCAGGAAAAGAAAAAGATCCCTACGATACGTTTGATTACATCCTCCAAATCAAAAAAAGAGGTTTTGATGTGCGTGTTTTTTGGTTGTTAGGAGATTACGCCAATTTTGATAAAAACATTTCGAGCCTCGATATTCGCCACCAAGCCTTGATAAAACGCATGTTTAATTCCGTTCCAATTGGGTTGCATCCAAGTTATAAATCAAATTCGGCGACGTATTATTTGGAGTCTGAAAAAAGACGTTTGGAAAATATTGTTGGTGAATCTGTCGTGTGTTCTCGACAGCATTTCTTGAAAATTAATCTTCCGACTACGTATCAAAATTTGTTAAAGAATGGTTTTACGGACGATTTTTCGATGGGATTTGCCGATGAGGTTGGTTTTCGATTAGGAACCGCTCGAACAGTTCGATTTTTTGATTTATCGACCAACTCACTCACCCGTTTGCGTCTTCATCCGTTTGCATATATGGATGGTACGGTTCATGAATACAAGGGATGGACCGTTGCAGAAAGTAAAACGCAAATTGAACAGTTGTATCGGGAAGTGAAAACGTATGGAGGTAAATTTATTTTTATTTGGCACAATGAAACCATCGGGAACAATGGAAAATGGGAAGGCTGGAGTGAATTACTTGAATTTACGTTAAAATTGAAAGATGGAATTAAAACTCAAGGTTGATTTTCCGATGGCGGATTTTCATTCAAAAATTACGCATCACGATTCGGTTGTTTTACTTGGTAGTTGTTTCGCGAATGAGATTGGATCCAAATTTCGGCATGTTGGATTTGATGCACATCGTTCGCAATTTGGAACTATTTTTCACCCAATTCCGCTCGCACGGTTGGTTTCAGAATCCATCGTCGGATTAAAAGACGAGCGTATTTTGCAGCGAAATGACGTTTTTTTGTCATGGGATGCCTCAAGTTCCATGTTTGATTTATCGGTTGCGCCGTTGGTTGAAAAACTGACCGCAGAGCGAATGATTCTGAAGGAAAAAATGAAATGCGCATCGCTTGTTTTCATCACCTTGGGAACAGCGCTTGGATATACCGAAATCAACCAAAATCTAATTGTTGCGAATTGCCATAAAATGCCCAAAGATCATTTTTATAAATCATTGACAGATTATGAGTTATTGATCGATACGTGGATGAATACCTTAACTGATTTGTTTGCTTTAAATCCATCGTGTGAAGTGGTATTTACGGTGAGTCCAGTGCGCCACATCAAAGACGGTTTGGTGGAAAATAACCGCAGTAAATCGCGTTTATTTGAACTGATTTCCGCACTTGAAGCGCATCCGCAAGTGCATTATTTTCCAGCGTATGAAATTGTAATCGACGAACTGCGTGATTACCGTTTTTACAAAGTAGATGGCATTCATCCCAATCAGCAAGCAATTGATTACGTTTGGAACCGATTTTCAGCGACTTTTTTGAATGAAATAACACAGTCTATTTGTGAAGAAGTGAATACGTTGCGTAGAATGGAATCGCATGAAACGCTGTTTGAAGGAAGTCGTGAAGTAACACGTTTTAAAACACAACGTACTGAAAAAATTAGCGCTTTTTTAGCTAAAAATCCATCCGTTCGTTGGTGATTTTTGGTTCATTTGTTTTTCAAAAAAAAGAGGGCATCCATTTCTGAACGCCCTCTCAAAAAAAATAGTTGTCTTTACAAGGTTTTGTCTTTGTCAAATTTGACTTTGTATATAAATTTCAGGATTTTACTTTCCTTGGGTTTCAAAGAAACTTCCCATTCCAACAAACCAGTCACTTCATCTAATTTCGCTTTTCCAATTTCGGTCGCTTCGATCTGAATGCTTGCGTTTTGTGTTACAGGAATTTGATCTTGCACAATAACGGTCACGTTGGTAGATTTGTTGTTTTTGATCTCGATTTGAAACGAATTGGTTTTTTCCTTTTGATTCGCAATGATCCGCTCTTTGCTATCCTTTTTCAAAAGTGTTCGTTTCACCACAATGTTCGGATCTTTCCCTAAACTCAAGGATAATGTGTCTTCCATCGATGTTGGATCGATATACGTTTCGCCGATGTAGCTTCCGTCAAAAAAGATATTTGCTCGAGCAGGAACTAATTGAAGTTCGTCCAATTTTGAAATTTGAGCCACTAAATAAACCGAAGCATCAATTTTTGGAACGGTGTAATATTTGTAGTTGGCTGTCAAGTCTGTATTCGAAATCAAGACCATGTGTTTTTCGTTGTTGGAAGCAATTGAGTATTGGAGGTCAATTCTGAATTCAGCAGAAATGAGTTGATCAACTACTTGTGTAAAACTAGCGGAAGTCATTGCTTCTTTCTCAAAATCGACGTCTTCGTTGTTGTCAGTCGCATTTTTCTTGTATTCAATTTGTTTTGTCGTCGGAGCCATGTAGCCGTTGGAGTTGAGCGTACCTGGAGCAGGCCGAGCGCTGTAGTAGTCGATGTACCACGGATGCAATTCTGGCTTTATTTTGTTTTGGTAAGGATTATTGGTTGAGATCGTGAGTTTCACTTCTTTCCAATCTGAACCCGAATTTTGGTACACTTGCGCTTTGTAGTTTAAGTTTACTTTTCCGCTCGCCATTTCACTGCGCAAATCGTACAACGGAATCCATCCAGCGCCCGACACTAAATAGGAGAGTGCTAGTTTTCCAGTCACAATTTCTTTGGAAGAAACGGTTACCGTAATTCGATGAATCGGTCCGGTGGGCTTTTTTACATTGTTGGCTGTACTTTGGTAGTTGTATAAATCGTCTAAACGAGATTGCATCAACGATTTTTGGCTGTTGAGTTGTGTTTTTCGACGATTCAATTTGGTAATTTGTTTGCTGATTTCAAGCATCTTTGTTGCATAATATTCCAAGGTTTGTTTTAACAGTTGGATGGAATCGTTCACTTTTCCCTGTCCGCGAATCGCTCCGTTGTTGGATAAAATGTTTTTGGTAGCATATAACACATCAAGTTCGTCTTGGATTTCCTGCAGGTCGTTTGCTACGAGTCCGATGGAATCTTGGAGCAAACGAATGTCTTTTTGGATTTTTAACGGAACGCCTTGCACTTCCTGTCCTGTCTCTGGTTCTGGATAATACAAACTGTACTTTGAATCCAAAATTATCAAGTTTCCAGAACCTTTTACTTGCAGGCTTTTGGGGTCGATCGTGGGACAAACTCCATCGATAATAATTTCGGTAATTCCCGGTTTGACGGTGTAATTTGCCTTTCGCGTCACCTGCGCTCCGCTTGTATACACTGTGACATCTGTGATTGTAGATTTGATGTTTTCTTTTTCCGTTGCGAAACTGAGCGTAGCAACAAAAATACAGATAAGATTTACAACTAGTTTTTTCATATTTTGAGATTTGGAAGGAGGTACAATCGTGTTCCAAATCCGTTCAATGATGCTGAATAAAAAAAAATAATTTATTTAAAATCAATCATTTATTCAAGTTCTGTGTTCCATTCGTTGTAGAAGTTATCTAAAAACTCTTCCATTAAGCGGTGACGCTTTTCAGCGATTCTTTTTGCAGTTTCGGTGTGCATTCGATCCTTCAGCAGCAGCAGTTTTTCGTAAAAATGATTGATTGTGTGACTTTCCGCATGGGCATATTGTTCAAAACTAGAGTGCATTTCCGGCGAAAAATCGGGGGTAAACATGGGCCGATTTTTGGACCCACCATACGCAAAGGCGCGCGCAATTCCAATCGCACCAATCGCATCCAAGCGATCAGCATCTTGTACAATTTGTTGTTCCAAACTGATGATTTTATCTTGCACGAGTGCACCTTTGTAGGAAATGTTGTCGACCAGCAACACCACTTTTTCGATTGTCTCGGCATCAAAATCCAGTTCTTCCAACAGTTGACGTGCCACAACACCTCCATCATTGAGCAAACCACCGTTTAATTTATGGTCTGAAATATCATGCAACAAAGCGCCGAGTTGAACCACGATTTCATCGCCACCTTCGTGTGATTGAATGTATTGAGAAAGCTTGTAAACACGCAAGATGTGAAACCAATCGTGGCCGGAAGTATCGTTAATAAAATGATTTTGTATTTTGTCGATAATGAGATTAATTTTATGAACCATGAATTGGGGATAAAAAAGTTTACAAATCAGCGTTTTTTATAAAATTAAATACTAACTTGGTTGTGAACAAAATTACAATAGTATGAAAAAAATGATTTTATCTGCTGCATTATTTTTTGCAGCGTATGGTGTAAACGCACAAGGTTTGTACGGTGACGTGAGTGTTGGATACGGTTTGGGTGCTCCAAATTATGTAATGGGAACCAATGAATACAGAGATTTTGGAGATCCATCCAAAAATACGGAGGAAAACATTTACGGATCGATTGGTCAAGGTTTGAATTTGGCATTGACTCCAGGATACATGATCAACGAACACTTTGGATTAGAGTTGGGAATCAATTATTTCATGGGAGCCAAAAAACGTGTGGAAGAATTTAACTCGTCGAATGATAAAGTGTACAGTTTTCGTGATGCACAATCCAACCAATTGCGTTTGATCCCTTCGTTGGTTGTTTCTTCAGGAACATCTAATAAGTTGAGTGTTTACGCAAAAGGAGGTTTGATGATCCCAGTGTTGGGTGTTACCAACATTTCAATCGAAGGAAGTTCTACAACCAATTTTGTGACATACACAAAAAGCGAAGTTGAAACTGAATTCAAAGGAAAAGTATCGTTGGGTTTCAGAGGTGCACTTGGTGTAAACTACAAATTAAACGATAATATGAGTTTGTTTGGTGAATTACAACAAACGAATCTGTTTATCAAGCAAGACAAAAACACAATTGTGTCTTACAAAGTAAATGGATCGGATATCATGAATACACTTACAGACGAGCAGAAAGAAACGGTTTACGTTGATAAGTTGGATGCAGGTTCAGCAGCAAACAAAGCATTGGCAGGAAAAACAAACTTCAACCAGTTTGGATTTAATGTTGGTTTGAAGTGGAATTTCTAATTCGACAAAATAACTGATTTGAAGGGGAGAAGTCGTTTGATTTCTCCCTTTTTTTGTTTATTCCAAATAAATGATTACTTTTGCACCTCAAATTAATTATTAACTGGGGTTTCGTACCCCAACTTATAAACAAAAAATGGCAACACGTATTAGATTGCAAAGACACGGGAAAAAATCAAAAGCATTTTTTCACCTTGTAGTCGCTGATTCAAGAGCGAAAAGAGATGGTAAATTCATCGAAAAATTGGGAACATACAACCCAAACACAAATCCAGCAACAATCGAAATTAATTTTGACGCAACGTTGAAATGGGTTCGTACAGGTGCTGAAATGTCAGACACAGCGAGAGCTTTGTTGTCTTACAAAGGAATTTTGTACAAAAATCACTTGATCAACGGTATCAAAAAAGGTGCGTTGACTGAGGCGGATGTAGAAACTAAATTTGCAGCTTGGTTGGCTGAAAAAGATTCTAAAATCAATGCTAAAAAAGACGGTTTGTCTAACAACGCTGTAGCTGCTAAGGCTGCTGCTTTGAAAGCTGAAGCTGAAGTAAATGCTGCAAAAGCGAAAGCAATTGAAGCAAAAAACACGCCTGTTGTTGAAGAAGAAGTTGCTGAGGAAGTAGCATCTGAAGAAACAGCTTCTGAGGAAACTACAGAAGAAGGAACAGAGGAAACTCAAGCTTAATTTAAAGCACAACATATTTAAATGAAAAAAGCAGATTGCTATCATTTAGGATATATAGCGAAACTTCACGGATTTAAAGGTGAAGTTTCGTTTTTTTTAGACGTCACAGATTCCCAAGAATACAAGAATCTGGAATCCGTTTTTATCGATATCAACGGGCAACTCACACCTTTTTTTATCGAGTCAATTCAATTGAAACCAAAGAGTTTTGCGACTGTAAAATTAGAAGGTGTTAATTCAGAAAATGATGCAAATAATTTAGTACGTAAAAATTTGTATCTTCCCCTAGCTGATTTAAAACCGCTTTCAGGAACACAGTTTTATGATCACGAAGTGGTCGGTTTTGAAGTAGTTGATGTCAACTTTGGAAAAGTTGGCGAGTTGGAGACAATCGTCGATTTGCCCGTTAATCCATTGATTCAAATCAAATCACCAACCGGAAAAGAAGTTCTAATTCCGTTTGTAAAGGGCTTAATCCAAGCTGTAGACCGGGAAAACAAGGTGCTTACGGTTAAGGCTCCAGAGGGATTAATCGCTATTTACTTGGACTAATGTCCGTTTTTAAGTTCAAAGAATTTTCTGTACGTCAAACTGCATCTGCTATGAAAATAGGTACAGATGCCATGATTTTAGGATCCCTTATCGGTACCGAAAATGCAATGCATGGACTAGACGTAGGAACTGGAACTGGCGTATTGGCGCTAATGGTCGCCCAGAAAAAACGAAATTTGGAAATCCTTGGTCTGGAAATCGAGCGAGAAGCGTACGAAGAAGCAAGCTATAATTTCGAGAATTCACCATTCAATGCACAGCTCAGCGCCATTCATTGCGATTTTCTCCACTTCGAACACGCACCATTCGACCTGATTTTTTCCAATCCACCTTTTTTTGAAAATTCGTCAAAGACAAATTCTCTAAAACGAAATCTAGCACGACACGACGATAGTCTTCCATTGACCGATTTGTTTCGACAAGTTGAACGTTTGTTGACACAAGACGGACATTTCTGGGTCATTTTACCTGCTACAACATGCGATGAATACCTTCCGATCGCTGAGCGACTCGGTTTGTATCCAGAACAAATCCGCTCTATTTTTGGAAAAGAAAATCAACTTACACGTAAGGTTGTCGCCTTCACCAAATCCCAAAAACCGACGTCTTTTTCAGAATTTATTGTTCGAAATACAGATGGAACTTACACCGAAATGTACAAGAAACTCACATTAGATTATCATTTTAATGAATTAAAGTAGGTTTCTAATTAGTTTATTTTCAATTACTTGGTGTTTTTGTTTGTTTTTTTATGACAATTCTATGACAAATTAAATCCAAACCTGAATTCTTGTCGTAGCTTCTTGTATAAACTCGAAAGCTATGAAAAAACAAAGTAAATTCAAGAAAATCCTCAAGGTAACAGCGATTACCTGCTCGGTTGCATTTCTATCCGTTTTCACTTGGGCCAATTGGAGTCCGCTAAGTCCAGGACAAAAAGCAGCACCTGTTCAATTTGCGCAATTTGACATCAGTTCAATTACGGATTCAACCAAAGCGGCACAACTGCGGGAAGATGTAAGTGAATTGCCGGGTGTAACAGCAGCTGCGTTCAACATGGAAAGTCAAATCTTGAGTGTCGGCTATCAAATAGACGATACCGATTGTGGCACACTGCAGCAAACAATTAAAAGCGCACTTCAAATCGCGCTACCGACCAAAAATTTGGAATCAACTGGTCCGAAGTGTCCGATGACAGCGACTTTAAATGCAATGGCAACTGTTAAAAAAACATTGAATATTAGAAACTAAAAATGCGAAACAATAAAACAATCGTTATGAGAAAAGTAAGATTAACATTAATGGCAGGTGCAGTGATGGTTACTGTATTGGCTACAAGCTGTAAAAAAGAGGAAACTCCAGCTCCAACACCAGCAACGCCAGCATCGTTGTACACACGTTTGGGTGGCGACGCGGCGATCACTGCGGTGACAGATCAATTCATTGCAAACGTATTAGCCGATCCAACGTTGGTAGATAATTTTGTAGCGGCTGGAACGGCTTCGAACGAAGCGCAGTACAGTTTGTTCCGTGAACGTTTGATCGATCAATTATGTGATGCAACCGGTGGACCATATACGTATTTG
>SSGT01000048.1 GCA_008017065.1 Crocinitomicaceae bacterium | reverse complement strand
TGCCCACAAACGGAACTACTTGCGGCAAATCCTCCGAATAGGCAACGCGCAGGTAATTCAAAATCGTTGGAGCAAGATCTAGTTGTGAACTCACGGCGTGAAACGTTTGGGGCTTCACTAGTAAAGGAGAATACACAAGTAATGGAATCTTATAGCGTGACAAATCATCGTACAAGCAGAGTTCTGTTCCGTGATCTCCAAAAATAAAAAACACCGTATTTTCATATCCCGGTTGCTTTTTCGCTTGTTGAAAATACGACCGTAGTTGCTCATCAACGTATACGAATGATGCAAATTCACGCGCATGATCTGCAACATAACGATGCGTTGCCGTTGGATTTTTTATCTTGGAAATTGCTCGTTTGACATGCATGATGTATTTTTCTTCGTCTGGAACCACAAATGGATCATGGGTACTAATCGTCAGGAAAACATCCATTCTTGGTTGCTTTGCCAACTTTTGCTTGGAGAAATCAAGCCATGATTTTTGAAACAACGAACCATCAGAAAATCCCCATGGCGTGGCACGGTGTGAATACTTCTTTCGAAAAACCGCCTCCCAATCTTTCACTAAATAGTCGGTTTCATAGTGATTCATGTAACCATTCATATTGGCGAAATTTAAGTCCACGCCACAATAAAAACGCGTGAAATAGTGCTTATTTAGCAATGAAATCAACGACCAATGGTTCGGAAATTTGATTTGTTGAAACATGTTTCCGTGTGTGGTGTATGGAACAGAAGCCAAACTCGCTGGCAACACGTTGTTTGTGCGATCGCATGTAGCTAAAAAATTAGGCCAATACAAACTCTTCGCACTGAGCGAATCCAAAAACGGCAACAAATGTCCCGTTTTTGAAGCCTTCTCTCCTACCAATGTAGTAGATAAACTCTCGACTATGATAAAGACAATATTTGGCGGACCATTTTTTGAATGTTTAAAAAACGATGAAAATTGACTTGAATCCGACAATCTGTGTACCAATGGATAGCTTGTTGACATCGGAGATCCTCCCCAAAAACCAGGATCGATACCTGCAAAATCGGTCAATTTCAAATCGGTAGTCTCTTGATTATCATGATGGAGAAAATAAAAAACCGAGCGTTGCACAAAAAATGCAAGCCGATTGTTCGTATGCAACGCCTCCTTAAATCCGTTGTTGACGTCAATACAAGTCCACGAAGGAAACACCAATACGAGAACAAAAACAACCGCTTGAATGCGATTGAACTTAGAAAGCCAACGAAACTTCAACAATACATAAAGTACGATTAAATAAAACACGATGACACCAACAAGCAGTAACAAAACGATCACCGACAATCTACTTTCACCCGCTACAATAAGTTTCAACTCACGGATCGAAAACAAATAGATCGACTCGTCTAGGGGTATTTTTGTAACTGCCACGTATTGAATCAATACAAAATTGACGACTATCAGTAACAAACTCCAACCGACCAATACTTTTTTTTGGAAATCAATACCGAAACAAAAAAGTACCGCTTGAAAAACTGAAAAAAGCGCTATTGCTGCTACCGAAACGAGAAAATCCATGAACCACCCCATTCCGACTTGTGCTCCTGTGATCGAAAGTTCGCCCCCAATGCTGAAAAATTCGACGGTGCGCAACAAACCGAGCGTCAAAAATAAAGCGACTAGGTAAGCCCAAGAGCGCGAAAAATAATCACTGACTTTCTCCAACTTAATGTGTTTTTGTCATGGTTTCAGGTACACAAATGATGAAATCGGCTTTTCCAATATACTCCCGCGAAAGATGCTGTATATTGTCCTGACTAACGATCGAAATCGTAATCATATCGTCGAAACGCAAGGAGGAATACCGCGCAAGATACCACAAAATACCTTGGTGAAAATCCGAATGATACGACCCATTCAGGTGATAAAAAACGGTAGTTGGTTTCAACGCTTGTGCTATTGAATACGCCATCGTTGCATCTTTGATTGCTTGTGCCTGCACGAATGTAGGACCCATGTGCATCTCGCCATCCAACAGCGCGGCATATTGTGTGAGTGTCGTATCTAACGGAAAAGGAAGTGGACAAATCCACTTTTTCTGATCAATCGACAATGTGTCCAATGCTTGAAGTCCTTTTTTGAAAACCATCGACGCATACCTTCGCGGAATATTGGTCGCCACCCACGGAATTGCATGTTGATTTGCATACAGTAACATGGGTTTGTAATCGGTTTTATAATTTGTCCATAAACGGCACGAATCTTCAAATTGCTTTGCCGTCAGATCGCCTTTCTGATAGGCGTCTAAGATATTTTGATTGTCCCGCTCAAACATTTCCGAACCAACAAGCAGCTGCTCACCGTGCTTTTCAAACAACGACTCCAACACTAAAAATTGGATCCAGTGCGCAATTGGATCGTTGTGTGATTCGCCAAAGAAAACGATTTTCTTCTCCAAGATCGCTTTCTCCATTTTTGAAAACGAGCTTTTACGACCTGCTTTGTTGTAAATAACGTACGCTGGATTATCTTGCGCATTTACCCAATGCAACGAAAAAATCGCTAGCAGCAACACGGAACTCATTCGTTTAAACATCGCAATCCCATTTAATTGATGCTGTGAAAATAAGCATTCAGCGGGAAATAAAGTTTGTCAAGCAAAAAAAGAGGGACAATCTTATTTGAAAGTCCCTCTAAATCAATTTATTCAAAATCAACTAGTCAATCGAGCCGGTTACACGCTTCATGAAACCGTTCAACGCGTCTCTTTTCGAAGCACCTGCGGCTATTTCCTTGTGTACTTCAATCGCACCTGAAAAATTGGAAAGAAGTTCACCAATTACATCCAATTCTTCATCTTTCAATCCGGGTGCATCAATCAAATACTCCAAGGTTTCAATTGTTTCGTTGACAAAGTCTTCATCGTTTGCTTCGATGAATTCGACCATGTGCTTAATTATTGGCAACCGCATGTACTACTTCTTGAATGATTTCTACTTTGTTTCCTTGGTTCTGTTTTACCAAACTTCCATCAACAAAACCTGCGAACGTTGGCAAATTCGAAACGTCTGCAAATTTACGTGAATTGGGAAGCTTTTCAGCGTCTACGTATACGAATTCCATGTCAGGATTTTCTTCTGCCAGTTTCTTGAATTTCGGTTTGGTGATTTTGCAATTTCCGCACCATCCTGCGCCGTATTGAACCATTACTTTGTGATTACTCGCCAAAATCTGATCGAGTTTGTCTTCTGTTAATTCGGTAAACATCTTAATTTAGTTTTTACTTAAATAATCAGCAACACCATCTCTCGTAGCGTTCATCGCTGTTTTTCCTTCTTCCCAGTTTGCAGGACAAACTTCTCCGTGTTGTTGCACGTGTGTGTATGCATCAACTAAACGAATGTATTCATGCACATTTCGTCCTACTGGCATGTGATTGATTGATTCATGGAAAACCAATCCAGTTTCATCGATCAAATAGGTTGCACGGTACGTTACATTATCACCTGTTGAACCTTCTTCGTCGAACATGTCATAATCCAAAATATCCAATTCTTGTGCCAATGCACGTGTAGAGTCAGCCAACAACGGAAACTTTACTCCTTCGATTCCACCGTTATCTTTTGCTGTGTTCAACCATGCAAAATGAACTTCCGCAGTATCGCATGAAGCACCAATCACCAAGGTATTTCTTTTCTCGAATTCAGCTGCTACTTCTTGAAACGCATGGATTTCCGTTGGACAAACAAATGTAAAATCCTTTGGGTACCAAAACAAAACTACTTTTTTGTTCTTTTCTTGCGCCAATTTTAATACGTCGATTTGAAATGTGTCTCCCATTTCGTCCATTGCATTCACAGCAATTGAAGGGAACTTTTTACCTACAATACTCATAATTTGTGTGTTTTATTTTTTGTTAAAATTATTATTTATTTTTTGTTCAACCAAGCGCTAAACATCCAATTTGTCTTTTCTTTTTCACGAATTAAATCACTCATCATCGCGTTCGTCCCGTCGTCATCCAAATCACCTGAAAGAACTAAAATTTCACGTTCCAAACCGATCAATGTTTTCTGTGCATCTAAAATGTAACTCATTCCTTCGCGACCATCCGCAATCAAGGGGTTTTCAGCAATTTTACTTACTTCAAGATAATCGATAAAACGGTGAAGCGGCGTGATTTCAAGTGTCAAAAGACGTTCCGCAAGATCGTCGATGATGATTTGTGTTCGCGTATACAATTCTTCATACTTCAAATGCAATTCAAAAAAATTAGGTCCTTTCACGTTCCAATGCAAGGATCGCAAATTTTGGTAATGCACTTGATAAGTTGCCAATAAACTATTCAATTTCGACTTCAATGCTTGTTGATTTCCCATGACTTTTTTTTTTACAAATGTACGCACTTTTAAATCATAAAAATAATTGATTAACTTTATACTTCTATCAATTTTATCAATATGTTTTCAAGTCAACAGATTCAATACATTCTTACCTTAACCGAAGTCCAAAATTTTAGCAGGGCAGCAGAAGCTTGTTTTGTAACTCAACCTACACTTTCCATGCAAATCAAGAAGGCGGAAGAAGCGGTTGGTTTCCCTATTTTTGACCGCAACACAAATCCGTTGGAACTCACGATTGCCGGAAAAAACCTCATCCCGCTCTTGCGTGAAATCGCCGCTGATTACGAGCTGATCGAGCGCTTGAAAAAGCAAATGCAAGGCAATTTTATCGAAGAAATAAGAATCGGAATTATCCCAACCATATCTGCCTATCTAATCCCCAAATTGTATGAAACCTGGCAAGCCGAGTTGCCGACTATCAAATTGACGATTGAAGAAAAAAAATCGGAAGAAATTCTAGAAAGCATCCAACACAAAAAAATTGATTTCGGAATCATGGCTGGTCCCGTTCACGACGAACGGTTGAAATCCATCCAATTGTATCAAGAGGAAATCAAAGCCTTCATTCCGACTGTTGCTGACGAAATCATAGAGGTTGACAAACTACGCACAATGAAACCCTGGCTATTGAGCAAAGGAAACTGCCTGCGTACACAAATGATTAATTTCTGCGAGCTAAAAGAATCGAGTGAATCAGCCGCTTGGAATTACGAAGGAGGCAATGTCGAAATGTTGATTCGCATGGTCAAAGCAAATGTGGGTTACACATTGGTACCTAATTTTTACATCCCACTACTCGCAGAACGCGAATGTGATTTTAAAAAAATCATATCATTCGAAAAACAATCGCCCGCTCGATCAGTCATAGGATTGGTGCAGCACAAAAACACCAAATGGGATTCGATCCAAAAAATCATCCGGAGTGTGCAACACACCTTTAATCAAAGCCATACAAACGACATGCTGTTACTCGAATGGAAATAAGACGAAGTCAGGAAGCGATTTTCATTTCAAAAGAAGGATGATGGCAAAATGATGCACTATTTTTAATGTAAATATGTATATTTGGCGCACACGAATCAATTACATGCGTAGTTCATTTCCTACTCATGCAATACTTATTAAACTAATTCATTTTAAAATGAGTAAACTAGTATACTTTCTATCCAGCTTTTTGGTGGTCAGTTTTTCATTTGGACAAACAATCCTTTACCAAGAAACATTTGAAAACACACCCAATTGGTCAAGCTTTGCCGATAATACGCCGAACGCATGGATTGTCGGTAATTGCGCAGGAAATGGCAGCACCACGCCTGGCCAAAACGCGATGTACATTTCGTATGGTGGAACGAATCCGGGATGTGGGCCTGGTGGGATTGCAAATTTTGGTTTCCTCAATTCAGACAACGGAGGTAGCAAACATGCTATCTACGCCAAATTAATTAATGCCACATGTGCGTCCAATCTTCAAATTTCATTTGAACGCATTTTGACCGTTGACGGTGTGGATGATTATGCTGATTTGGTATACAGTACAGACAATGGCGTCACATGGAACGCAGTTGGCGGTCATATCACCAATTCAACGCTTTGGCAAACGGTCAGCGTTTCGTTACCTGCAAGTTTGAATTTTTCAAGTTTCCTACTCGGGTTTCGCTTTACCTACAACGAAACCGTAATCAGTGCACAACCATTAGCCGTTGACAACATTACCATCACCGGTACAGATTCACAAGCACCCGTTGTAACGTGTCCTCCAAACCAAACTGTATACGTCACAAGTAGCTGTTCGGCGACGGTCGGTGACTACATCAATTTGGCGACCGCAACCGATAATTGTGTTGCATCGTCGAGCTTAACATTCACTCAAAATCCACTACCAGGAACCGTAATTTCATCCAACACAGCGATCCAAATTACCGCAGTCGACCTCAACAGCAATGCAGGAAGTTGTAATTTTACATTGTTAGCGATCGACACGATTATGCCCGTCATCGCATGTATTGAATCGATGGATCTTTCGATGAATCCAGCCAACTGCTCATTCACAGTGCCTAATATGGCTTCTACATTGACCATCACCGACAATTGCACAACAACTGGTAATTTTATAATCACGCAAAATCCGCTCGCGGGAAGCACAACGGTTGGAATCACAGATGTGATTATTTCGGTTACCGATCAAGGTGGGAACACGGCAATTTGCAGCACGCGTTTGTTTCCGATTGACACGGTGGCGCCCGTGGTAGTTTGTCCCCCCAACGTTACGGTCAACAATGGAACAAGTTGTGACTACACGATATTGAATTACAATGCAGCGGTGACGGTAACTGAAAGCTGTCCATTTTACAGTTTATTTCAGGATCCACCAGCAGGTGTGAACATTGGAACTGGAGAACAAATCGTGACGTTTACAGCAACGGATCAAATGGGAAACAATGCAAGTTGTACCTTCACTGTAACTGTGATCGAAAATATATTACCAACAATTACATTCTGCCCCAACTCAATTGCAACGTGTGACCCTGTCGTTACGTTTGCCGACATCACAGCAACCGACAACTGCGGCGTGCTTGTGACACAAACAGATCTTTCGGGGTTAAGTTCCGGAAGTACATTCCCAGTCGGAGTAACACCGCTTCAATTCACTGCCACGGATTCCGCAGGAAATACCGCCGTGTGTAACTTCAACGTCGAAATATACGCGTTCCCATCTATCGCAGAAGTTGTAGAAGATACAATTTCACTGTGTGAAGTGACAACGTGCACACTTGAAGCGATAGCTGCTACTTCTGGGACGGGAGCATGGACGCAAATTTTAGGTACAGGAACGATAGCCAATAGCTCAAATCCAACCACAACTGTAACCAACCTGGCAAGTGGTTTGAACACTTTTGTATGGTCTGTAAGTACTGCCAACTGTGGGACGTTTAGAGATACCGTTTTTGTAACCGTTTACCAACAACCAACCGTTGCAACAACGCAAGCTGATACAATCTACTCGTGCAGCGCACTGTCTACGTTACTCTTAGGAAGCTTTCCAACCAGTGGTACAAGTACGTGGACTACCTTACAAGGAGCCAACATTACAAGTCCAAACAACCACAATACCGTTGCCAACCAACTTGCTGGCGGTTGGAATGATTTTGTGTATACAATTTCGAGTGGTGCATGTGGATCCAACGACGACACATTGAGTGTATATTTTAACAACCAAGCGATGATCCTGTCGGAAGATACCACTCTCTGTTCTGATATTGCGTATTATGCAGTAACAGGTTCTGAACCCGCTTTTGGTCAATCCGATGCCTGGTATTATTTAGTGGGCGACGGAAACATCCTTACGCCAACGGCTACTACAACTGAAATTCAAAATATGTCGGTAGGTACCAACAAGATTGTGTACCGCCTTTCCCACCCGGTTTGTGGATTTAGTCACGACACGATCACCATTGTCGTTCAAAGTTGTTCGGGAGACGAATTTATTTTCCCAACGGTGATCACACCCAACTTGGATGGCAAAAACGACTTGTTTGTGGTAGAGAATTTGAATGAAGCTTATCCAAATTGCGAGGTACGAATTGTAAATCGGTGGGGAAGTACCGTATACGAATCTACAGGGTATGAGACGCCATGGAATGGGACGCACAAAGGAGAAGATTTGCCGATGGGAACCTATTACTACAACATCCAATTAAACGATTCTGAAAAGACCGTTTATTCAGGACCAATCAGCATTATTCGTTAATCAATCGTAGAACCAATTATGAAACAGTTTTCAAAATATCTAATTTGCTTCGGATTATTCAGCGGTTTGATGACCGAACATGCATTTGCGCAACAAGAGGCACAATTTTCGAACTATATCCACAATCCGTATTTATTTAATCCTGCCGCAGGAGGAATGATGGATGTAATTCAAGTGGATCTTGGATACCGAAATCAGTGGATTAGCACGAGTGGCAATCCAACATCAACTTTTTTGACTGGACACTTTCAAGTGGGCTCCAAAAATCAAGGAACTACAGGGATTGGCGAATTTAACATCAACCGTGAAAACGTGTATCAGACGCCCAACCGTTCCATCGGCTCGCTGAAACATGTTGTGGGAGGAAAATTCATCAACGATGCAATTGGACCCTTTCAAAAAACATCGGTATTTGGTAGTTACGCGGTTCATTTGCCACTCCTTCAAAATTTGAACATGGGCGTTGGACTAGCAGCAGGATGGGGGAATTTTCAAATTAATCCCAACAAAACAATTTTGCACGATCCAAATGATGCTACTTTCAATCAATTTGCAGGGCAAACCGCACGTCAAAACAACTTGGATTTACAAACAGGAATTGTGTTGTATAACAACCGATTTCTATTTAGCCTAAGCGCTACGCAATTGTTGAAACCGACGATTTCGATCAATCAAATTGAAACACTAAACACCTTGAATCGCCATCTATTTGTGATGAGTTCATACCGCTTTGAAATCAGTGAAAAGATTGATTTGGAACCATTTGCATTCCTGAAAGCAGTTCAAAACAGTCCGATTGCGTTGGACTTGGGTGCACGTATCAAATACAACAAATCGATTTGGGGTGGTTTACAGTACAAAACTGGCAATTCGTTTGCAGTAACTGCGGGTATGAATTTTTTACGGAATTTCAGTTTGGCCTACGCCTTCGAATACGGTGCAAAAGCAACGAGAATAAGCAATGCAGGAACGCATGAAGTACAAATTGGCATCTTAATTGGTAACAACCGAAATACGGATAAAGAAATTAAAGAGTCTAAAAAGAAAGCGGGGGAAGAAACGCCACCAGCGAATCCTGTAGACAACAATAAAAAAGAATAATTAAGAAAAAAACTATGGATGACGTGTATCGAGATTCATCATTAGGTGTTGCGTTGCGCTTTGTACAAGCGTCATCCTATGCCGAAACGTATGAAGAAGTTTATCAGGCAATTACGGTTGTCTTGAAAGACGAATTGAATTTTGACCATGCACTCATCTATGACTTTTCGCCCTCAGACAAAAAACTCTTTGCATTCCATTCGGCAAAAGAATCAACTCAGAACTCGTTCGTCAAACTGGGCGAAGGGTTAGTTGGTCGCGTTGCTTTTGACTTGAAATCAGAGGTTGTTTTGCATGAACAGGAGGATGAAACAGCAACAATATCATCACACATGTGTGTTCCAATCGCCTTTCACGGCAACTTATTTTCTGTTGTGGAAGCGCATCGACACAATTCAGCATTCACGCCGAGCGATTTAAAACTAACCGAATTCATTTCCGAAATTGCAGCAAGCTTGTTGGCGAGAATTCGGCAAAAAAGTGAATTAAATCATCTGAAAGAGAAACTAGAACAGCTCTTAGAAGAAAAGAAAGCAGCACTTACGATCGCTGTGGAAACGGTTTCCAACCAGTTTTCAGAATTAAAATACCAACGCGATAAACGGGAAATTTTATTGCGAGAAGTACATCATCGGGTGAATAACAATTTACAAATCATTTCAAGTCTCGTTAGTTTGTACTTAAATCAAACAGAGAAACCCGATCACAATACCTTGCTCGCTGTTCAGTCTCGGATTCAAATTTTGTCGTCGATCCACTTAATTTTATTGAAATCGTTGGAGTTAAACGAAATTTCTGTCGACGGATTCTTGACGGATTTGTGCGGTTCATTGCGCTACAATTCAAACGCAAACTATTTATCGCTGGATTTTTCGACAACAGAGATCCAACGACCATTGAGTTTCAACACCCTCATTCCACTTGGGATGCTGATTCATGAATTGATCCAAATGGCCGTGCACAAATTTTGGAACAGCGAGTCGATTGTAGAACTATCGATCACACTCACGCACGATGCAACAAGCGATACATTTGAGTTGCAACTGCAAGGAAAAGATTGTACGCCAAAATCCACTATAAACCCACCCGATTTTGTTGTTCAACAGACAATTATCGAGGCATTGTGCGACCAACTGGAGGGTGATTTAATTGAATTTAACGCTGATAAATGCGTTTGGAGACTTTCCTTCACAGAGATTTGATCACTCGTACGAGATAATAAAAATATCCTCGTTGTCTTTCTTAAATAGTTTCTCTTCTCGTGCATAGCGCTCCAATGCAGCGTTGTGGTCAAGTTGCTTCAACGTTCGCGTAGTTTTGGTCAGCTTTTCAGCTACAAGCGCGTGATCCGCTTTTAATTTACGGAGCTTACTGTTCTGTGAAATCAATGTAAACATGTCGTCATCGTCCAAAAATAGCGCGTATAACGTAACCACCGTAATCGACAAAATGTACTTGTTTCGAAAATAGCGAAAGTACTTTTTAAACGGTGCTAATCTTGATTTCTCTGTTGTGTCGCGCTCTGCCATACCACAAATGTACACCGAAAGCCACTTGCACATTCGTCGCATAGTAACAAATTGTCAAACCAGTATTGTTCAAAAGCAACTGCGTGAGCAAAAAAAATGCCCCTTGCGGGGCATCAATCAAAAACATTTAAACAAAAATCAATTCACTATTTGATTGTATTTTTCTTGAAACTCTTCGTCTCCCTCAAACCACGGAGCGACTTTTTTCATTAAGTTTTTTGCTTTGTCGACTTGTTTTGATGCAATGAAGCACTCAGCCGATTCTATAATTCCTCGTTTAAACAAGATCTTATCTACTTCCGTCATTGTCGATAGATCTTTCACCGAAGCAATTCTCTTGTCAGCATCTTTCCATACCAAATTTGCACCCGATTTATCGGCATCTCTGAATTTACACGCTGCTTCTAAGTATTTCGCGCCCAAATCATCCGGCGAAATTTTGTAGTATTTCGTCAACAACGGAGTCGCTTTTTTATACATCTTTGCGTCTAATTCATTGATGATCGACTCCAAAACCGCCATCTTCAATTTTTCGACAAATTCGACGTGTTCTTTGTAAAGCGAACCGTCTTTGTCTTTTTTGCGGAAACTTCCCAATGCGCCAATTGCCTCTTTGAAAGCATTTTTGTAAATCTCGTCTTTATCACCTTGTTGCGACATCGCGTACAAACCTTTCGACAACCACAAATAAGGCAGCGCGTCGTTTTTCGTTTTATCGCTCTCGGTATACTTCGTCGCCTCACGAATCAATTTTTCGTATTTCGCATCCGCAAACAAAATGATTAAATCATTGTATTCAGGTGCTTGAGCAAAACTTTTTGCCGCATAAATCAAGACAGCAAACAGTACAATTAACTTTTTCATAGGATACTTTTTTTCTCTAGCATTTCAATAACTGTGCCGAATGTATAAAAATTAATTCAAATCAAGAATCAAATCAGGCTAAAATTCAATAAATGAATCATTTTAGCCTTCCAAACTTTGGATCAAAAGCTCCAAAATTTGGATCGCAGCCTTTGAAATTTTCGTTCCCGGTCCAAATACACCAAACACACCACTTTCGTACAAAAACGCATAATCTTGTTGCGGAATTACTCCACCTGCTATGACCATAATGTCTTCTCGGTTTTGCTTTTTCAGCTCTTCAATCACTTGTGGAACCAATGTTTTGTGTCCTGCTGCTAGGGATGAGACCCCCAAAATATGCACATCATTTTCAATGGCCTGACGAGCTGCCTCTGCGGGGGTTTGAAACAACGGTCCAATGTCGACATCAAAACCGATATCCGCAAACGAAGTAGCGATCACTTTTGCACCTCGATCGTGACCATCTTGTCCCATTTTCGCCACCATAATTCGGGGCCTTCTACCTTCGAGCTTTGCGAATTTCTCCGCTAATCCCCTCGCTTTCTCAAAGTCAATATCTTGCATAGATTCCGATGAATAAACCCCACTTATCGAGCGAATGGTTGCTTTGTATCTTCCGAAAGTCTTTTCCATCGCCGACGAAATCTCACCCAACGTCGCGCGGTTGCGTGCACATGCAACGGCTGCTTCCAATAAATTTCCTTCGCCTGTTTGCGCAATTTCAGCCAAACGATTCAAACTTGCTTCCACTGCTTCCGCGTTGCGTGTTGCTTTCATTTGTTGAATGCGTTCGATCTGACTCAAACGCACTTTGGTATTGTCAATGTCTAAAATATCCATTGGCTCTTCTTTTTCCAACTGATATCTATTCACACCAACAATAACATCTCTACCGGCATCAATTTTAGCTTGCTTTCGAGCGGCTGCTTCTTCGATACGCATTTTGGGAATTCCTGTTTCAATCGCTTTTGCCATACCGCCCAGCGCTTCCACTTCTTCTATCAATTTCCACGCTTCTTGGACCAACTCTTCGGTCAATTTTTCGACGTAGTAACTTCCTCCCCACGGGTCGATCACCGCAGTCATTTGAATTTCTTCTTGTAAGAAAATTTGTGTATTTCGTGCTATTCGTGCCGAGAAATCGGTTGGTAAAGCAATTGCCTCATCCAATGCATTGGTGTGAAGCGACTGTGTTCCACCAAATCCTGCTGCAAGTGCTTCGATACAGGTACGAGCAACGTTGTTGAACGGATCTTGCTCGGTCAAACTCCATCCGGATGTTTGACAATGCGTCCGCAACGCCAGTGATTTTGAATTCGTGGGTTGAAACTGATTAACCAATTTCGACCAAATCATTCTTCCCGCGCGCATTTTAGCAATTTCCATGAAGTGGTTCATCCCGATGGCCCAGAAGAAACTTAAACGAGGCGCAAAGCTGTCTACATCCATGCCTGCGTTAATTCCAGCGCGCAGATATTCCAATCCATCCGCCAATGTGTACGCCAATTCAATCGCCGCAGTTGCACCAGCTTCTTGCATGTGGTAACCCGAAATTGAAATGGAATTGAAACGGGGCATATTTTTAGCCGTATATTCAAAAATATCAGAAATGATTTTCATCGACGGCGCTGGCGGATAGATATAGGTGTTGCGCACCATAAATTCTTTCAAAATATCATTCTGAATGGTTCCCGATAATTCACTTTGTTTCACACCTTGCTCTTCAGCAGCAACAATGTAAAACGCCATAATTGGAATCACAGCTCCGTTCATCGTCATCGAAACCGACATTTCATTCAACGGAATTTGGTCGAATAAAATTTTCATATCCAAAATGGAATCAATCGCAACTCCTGCTTTACCTACATCGCCTACCACACGATCGTGATCGGAATCGTATCCGCGGTGTGTTGCTAAATCAAATGCAACCGATAATCCTTTTTGTCCAGCAGCCAAATTGCGACGGTAAAAAGCGTTGGAATCCTCTGCTGTCGAAAAACCGGCATACTGACGAATGGTCCACGGACGAATGGCATACATCGAACCATAAGGTCCGCGCAAATATGGTGCAATTCCACTAACGTAACCGATTTGTTCCGAATTGGCAATATCTGAAGCTTGATAATAGTTTTGAAGTTCAATTTTCTCGGCTGTTTCAATCACAGAAAATGTCGTTCCCGTTTCGTTTGAAGCACCGTAGGAAAACGATTGATCGCTAGAAGTTTTGGATTTTTCTATTTGCTGAACAGCCCAATTTGCAGATCGTTGTTCGAATTCCATTTCCAACGACAATGGTTTCAATCCCATGCAATGTAATTCCTCGATTCTCCATGAATTTTCAACCTGTTGTGGATTGGGGAATTTATTGATCCCAATCAATACGTGAGATTTGTTCAAAACTTGAATTGAACGAATCTCCGCCGTTTGTTGAATTTTCGATGCTATCATCACTTGACCTTCGGAAGTTAAAACACCCCCATTTTCTGCCAATTCACTTGCCAACGCTTGCGCATTTTGACACAATTTTTCGGTCAAAAACTCAATTGCATAACTCCCGCC
>SSGT01000037.1 GCA_008017065.1 Crocinitomicaceae bacterium | reverse complement strand
TTCCGATAATTTTGGGTAGCGTAATTCGTTCCTTCAGAATAAAGTAGGCAAGAATGATCACCAAAATCGGATTCACGGTCATAATGATTCCCGAGTTGATTGCCGATGAAAGATTCAATCCATGAAAGAAAAACAACTGATTGATAGCTACACCAAAGAGGCCGCAAGCACCGAGTAGTAAAAGGTCTTTTTTTTCGATTTTTTGGTGAATAGCAATGCTTTTTACAATCCAAAAAAGTAGCGTTGCGCCCAGCACTCGAAATAGAATGAAAACACTCGGAGTCAAGTAGGTTGGCATTACACCCTTGGCCAATACGTGGCTCGCACCGTACAAGGTATTGACCATAAACAAGGCGAGGTGAGCCTTTCCGTGTTCTATTTTCATTTATTGTTCCAATTGGTCATCGTAAGATTGGCGCCAATCGTCGTAAACCCTTTGATGAATTCGGTGGCAATGTCGATGCGTTCATCCATTGTTTTTTTTTCGTCTTCCGTCCATTCGCCCAACACATAGTCTACTTGTTGTCCTTTGTTGAATTCACTTCCAACACCAAATCGCAGACGCGTGTACTCTTGCGAGTTGAGAACCGCTTGAATGTCCTTCAGTCCATTATGTCCGCCGTCACTTCCTTTCATTTTCATGCGCAGTTTACCGAATGGAAGCGACAGATCATCGGTAATCACCAGCAGATTTTCCTTGGGGATTTTCTCCGATTGCAAGTAGTAGTTGACCGCCTTGCCACTCAAGTTCATGAAGGTAGTCGGTTTCAATAAAACAAGTTGGCGACCTTTGTACTTAACTTGTGCTACTTCAGCATGTTTTTGAAGGGAGAACGTTGCTCCACATGCATTTGCGAAAGCATCAACCACTTTAAAACCAATATTGTGTCTGGTTTCTGCATATTTGGCTCCCGGATTTCCAAGTCCGACTATTAAGTATTTCATTGAGATCTAAAATTTGTGTAAAAATAATGAATCTCGAGTAATTCGAGCGTGAATGCTTGTTTCGGAAGGCGATTTCATAAGAAAACGAGAGTATGGCGTGATCATTTAACAAAAAAATCACATTTAGGTTTCCAATAATGGAATTCAACTTAAATAAAAAACGATCGGTTCAAATTTTTTAACATCAATTAATTGAATAACTTTGGATTCAAACAAAAAAAACTATAAGATCATGAAAAGAACTTTACTCCTTTTGGGAAATGTTTTTGTGGGTGCAGGATTTATTTTTGCACAGCAGACTCCAGTTTCTCAGTCGCCACAAAATAAGAACGTGGTATTAGAAGAGCTTACAGGCGTAAACTGTCAATACTGTCCAGATGGACATTTGAGAGCGCAAAACTTAGCGAATGCAAATCCAGGGCGTGTAATACTTGTTAATGTGCACGCAGGAGGTTATGCGACACCAGGCGCAGGTCAACCAGATTTTAGAACAACAGATGGTACTGCATTGGATGGTTTCTTTGATCCAGCAGGATATCCAGCAGGTGCAGTTCAACGAACACCTTTTGGAACAGAAACAGTTTTAGCTACTGGTCGTGGTAACTGGAACGGAATGGCAACGTCAACATTGGCGCAAGCTTCTCCAGTTAACGTTGCAATGAATGCGCAAATAGATGCAGCTACTCGTCAATTGACATTGACAGTTGAAATGTTTTACACAACACCACAAGCTGCTGGAACGACGCATTACTTGAACATTGGTATGCTTCAAAACAATGTTGAAGGACCGCAAGTTGGTGCTTCATTGAATCCAAACGCAATTTTGCCAAATGGTAAATACAACCACCAACATGTTTTCCGTGGGTTTATCAACGCAGGTGGAACTTGGGGTGAATCAATTGATGCTTCACAAACAGGTGTAATCACAAAAACAGTTACAATGACACTTCCAACTGCAATGGCTGGAGTTGATTTGAACTTAGGTGAATTGGAATTTTTTGCGTTTGTTCACGAAGGACACAACCAATACAACAACAGTAAAATCATTACAGGTGCTCAAGTTGATCCAACGTTTACAAACGTACCAGGAGCAACAGTTACAGCACAAAATATTGTTAATGAAATGAATATTTGTGTAGGTGAACAAGTAACTCCAGTGATCAAAGTAAAAAACACAGGGAATACAGTTACAGCAATCACTTTCTCTGCTTCAATCAATGGAGGTGCTGCTCAAACATTTGATTGGACAGGAAATATTCCTTTCTACGGAACACAAGAAATTACATTACCAGCGATGACATTCACACCACAAGCGACAAACAGCGTGGTTGTAACTGTAACAAGCGTAAACGGTGGTGCTGGAGCAATCGGATCTATCGCTTCTTCTACAAAAGCGATTCAAGTAGGATCAATTGCTCCAACTACAAATCTTGTTGTGAAAGTAAGTACAGATCGTTACGGTTCTGAAACAACTTGGAAAATTAAAGATGTGAATGGAGCAGTCGTAGCTTCTGGAGGTCCTTACACAGATGCTTCAGCTGCAGGTTCATACCCACAGCCAGATGTAAATGTAACAGTTCCAAACGGATGTTACGATTTAGAGGTGAGTGATGCTTACGGAGATGGTTTTGACAGCGGATATGGAAATGGAAAAGTAGAAGTAGTTGCTTTCTCTACAGTGGTTTCTGACATTTCAAACTTCCCTGCAGGAAGCTCAATGATGGATGCTTTCCAAGTGAATGCAGTAGCTGGTTTGGAAGAGGCTGAAAATGCCTTGGCATTGAATGTTTATCCAAATCCTGCATCCGATGTTATTAACGTAGAATACACAGCGGTAAATGGATCGTACATGGTTTCTTTGTTGGATTTACAAGGACGTGTAATCTTCTCTTCAGAAGCGAATAATGTTGCTGGAGCACAAACTACTGCAGTTCCTGTATCAAACATTGCAAGTGGAAGTTACATTGTGAAAGTATCTGGAAACGGAATTTCTAAAGTACAAAATGTAGTTATCAAATAGGAAATTGATATATGAACTAAAATTATTTTAGTTCCTACTTCTTAAGAGGCTATTTTCATTGAGAATAGCCTCTTTTTTTGTTATATTTGTCCCCTTATTAAATTCACATCATATAATGGCTAAAATTCGCAAACAAGATGCATTGGATTACCACGCTTCGGGAAGACCCGGAAAAATTGAAGTAGTCCCAACAAAGCCCTATTCTACGCCAAGAGATTTGTCTTTAGCATATTCTCCGGGTGTTGCAGAGCCTTGTCTAAAAATTGCTGAAAACCCGAAAGATGTATATAAATATACTTCCAAAGGAAATCTTGTAGCTGTAATCTCAAACGGAACTGCCGTGTTGGGATTGGGAAACATTGGACCCTTGGCTTCTAAGCCTGTAATGGAAGGAAAAGGAGTACTTTTCAAAATCTTTGCAGATATTGATGTTTTTGACATTGAAGTAGATGCAAGTGACCCCGAAAAATTCATTCAAACGGTCAAAGCGATTGCGCCAACGTTTGGTGGAATCAACTTAGAAGATATCAAGGCTCCAGAGGCATTTGAAATCGAACGGCGTTTGAAGGAAGAGTTAGACATTCCCGTAATGCACGACGACCAGCACGGTACGGCGATTATCTCTTCTGCTGCGTTGATCAATGCGTTGGAATTGGCAGACAAAAAAATTGAAGACGTCAAAATCGTAATTTCGGGTGCTGGTGCAGCTGCAATGTCGTGTGCAAAGTTGTACACCACGTTGGGAGCAAAGTTCGAAAATATATACATGTACGATAGCAAAGGACTTCTTTGCAAGGAACGTACAGAATTAGAGGCTGAAAAATTACTGTTCGGATCGCATGAAAAAAACATCTCGTTGGTAGATGTTTTCGTTGGATCAGATGTTTTTCTTGGACTTTCGAAAGGAAATATCGTGTCCAAAGAAATGATCGCTTCGATGGCGAATGATCCAATTGTTTTTGCGTTGGCGAATCCGGATCCAGAAATCACATACAAAGATGCTATGTCTGTTCGACCAGACATCATCATGGCAACGGGTAGATCCGACCATCCTAATCAAGTGAACAATGTATTGGGATTCCCGTTCATTTTCCGCGGAGCATTGGATGTACGTGCAACCACGATCAATGAAGAAATGAAACTCGCAGCGGTGAAAGCCATTGCTTCATTAGCAAAAGAAACCATTCCAGAAGAGGTGATCGAAGCATACGGTGATAAAAACATCTCATTCGGTCGTGAGCAAATCATTCCGAAACCGTTGGATACACGTTTGATTTATTATGTCGCGCCAGCCGTAGCGAAAGCTGCGATGGATTCAGGCGTGGCACAAAATCCGATTACCGATTGGGAAGGATATGAAATGGAACTTAAAAACAGACTGGGATTGGATAATAAGTTGATCCGAAACCTGACTGTGAAAGCGCAAAGTAGTCCAAAGCGTGTGGTTTTTGCTGAAGCAGATAATTACAAGATTTTGAAAGCGGCCCAATTTGCATGCGAAGAGGGAATCGCCTACCCAATCTTACTCGGTAAACGTAAAAAGATCGAAGCGTTGATGAATGAGTATGCGTTGGAAATTACCGAATTCGAAATCGTTGATCCAAAATCCGAAGAGGAAGAAGAGCGAAGAATTCGTTTTGGAGCCGCATTTTTTGAAAAAAGAAAACGCAAAGGATTTACTGAATTTGAATCGGTGCAAATCATGCGTGAACGCAATCACTTTGGTGCGATGATGGTAGAATTGGGTGAAGCGGATGCGATGATTTCTGGTTTGACACGTAATTACCGAGATGTCGTTCGTCCAGCAATTCAAACGATCGGAACTCAAAAAGATGTGAATACGGTTGCCGGCTTGTATATTTTGATGACCAAGCGCGGACCTTTATTCTTGGCCGACACGACAATCAACATGGATCCAACAGCAGAAGAAATTGCTGAAATCACGAGCAATGTTGCTAAAACGATCCGCAAGTTTAAAGTAACACCAAAAATTGCCTTATTGAGTTATTCCAATTTTGGATCTTCGCCTGGAAAGGATGCGGATAAAATGGCACAAGCGGTTGAGATTTTGCATGAGAAGTATCCGTCGATTACTGTTGACGGAGAATTGCAAGCTAATTTTGCGTTGAACAGTGATTTGATGAACGAGAAATTTTCATTTTCGTCGCTAGCCAACAAGCAAGTGAACACGCTCATTTTTCCAAATTTGTCGTCGGGGAACATTGCTTACAAACTACTTCAAGAATTGACGGAAGCGGAAACGATCGGACCCGTTTTGGTGGGATTGAAAAAATCCATCCACGTTGTTCAAATGGGTGCAACGGTACGTGAAATCATCAACATGGTGAAAGTAGCAGTGGTTGACGCGCAAAACAAATAAAATAATCCAAGTTATCCGATTCAAGTGAATCGGATAACTTCTAACTTTTTCAAGTATGATTACACATTTGAATGGTAGATTAGTTGAGAAAAACCCAACCTATTTAATTATAGAATGTGGCGGAATTGGGTACGAAGTCAAAATCTCATTGAATACATTTTCGAGTATCGGCTCCGAAGAATCTATTTTGATTTACACCCAATTTATCGTTCGCGAAGACGCACAGTTACTCTACGGATTTGCCTCGAAAGAAGAACGCGACATGTTTAATCACTTGATTTCTGTGTCGGGAATTGGCCCAAATATCGGGATGATTATGCTTTCGTCGTTGGCCACCGAAGAAATAGCAAATGCCATTCAAACCGAAGATGTGCGAACAATTCAAAGCATCAAGGGAATTGGCGCCAAAACCGCACAACGCGTGATTATCGATTTGAAGGACAAAATGTTAAAAATGAATTTTTCGGGAGGAAATATTTTTGCCGGAAACAATACGAATCGCTTTGATGCGTTAACTGCTTTGGTTTCTCTCGGTTTTGACAAAAAAGCAGCAGATAAAGCGCTCGAAAAAGTCAGTACGGGAGAGGAAACCGTAGAAAAACTAATCAAAGACGCACTCAAAATTTTATAAGTTTTGAAAAAATATATTTTGTTTAAATTACTTAATTACAAGGCATTGGTATTCACAATGCTTTGCTTTTTTACGAATGCTATTACTGCCCAAACGAGTCCTCCCGACACGTTGCCTTTCCCCATTCAAAACAACATCGACCCAACACAATCGACCCAGCAAAGCTTCGATTTGGGAGACCCTTCTTCCGTGCAACAAACGATCGTGTACGACCCCAAAACAGGAACCTACGTTTTTAAAGAAACCATCGGATCTTCCGGAATGAATTTCAGAAATCCTTCCATGATGACCTTGGAGGAGTACTTGGAATACGAACGAAGAAAATCACTCCAAGAAAATTGGAAGGAAAAAATTGATGCCGAAACGCAAGCGAAAAGAGGGTTTCAACCTTCTATCAAAATCCCAGGAAAAGGATTTACGAACTTTTTTGGGTCAGATGAAATCAGTATCCGACCGCAAGGGTCAATCGAATTGTCGTTTGGAGTGAATTCATCCCGCTACGACAATCCGATTTTGCCTATCAAGCAGCGAAGAATCACCCGATTTGATTTCCAACAACAAATTCAGTTGAACCTTGTTGGACAAATTGGTACAAAAATAAAATTGAATGCAAGCTACAACACGCAAGCTGCATTCGACTTTGATAACATCACGAAACTTGGTTATACCGGCGACGAAGATCAAATTCTTCAAAAATTGGAAGTTGGAAACGTTTCGATGCCACTTAAAACTTCATTGATTCAAGGTTCTCAAGTACTTTTTGGGGTGTATTCTCAAATGAAATTTGGACGTTTGACTGTTGACGGAATCATGGCTTCCTCAAAGTCTAAACGTCAAGAAATCAACATCAGTGGAAAAGCACAGATTCAACCGTTTGAGATTACAGCGGATAATTACGAAGCGAACAAGCACTATTTTTTGAACTTAAATTTCCGTGACGAGTACGACGCAGCGATGTCTGAAATTCCCATTCCGAGATCGGAAGTCAATATTACGCGAATGGAAGTGTGGCTTACCAACCGCGTCAACAATACCGAAAACACACGAAACATCATCGCTTTTGCCGATCTTGGTGAATCGAAAGCAGAAAATGTACAAGGAGATCCTGGCGCGTTGACGGGTGCGAAGTTTCCCGACAACCAAGCGAATGGATTGTACGATTGGGCAGCGGCACAAACTGGTATTCGTAATTTTACGGGTGCAGTTTCTACGCTCAATGCACAAAATATCAGTCCAGGACCTTTTGTACAAGCGGTACATTATGAAAAAGTGGAAAACGCGCGAAAACTGACAGACCAAGAATATTCATA
>SSGT01000118.1 GCA_008017065.1 Crocinitomicaceae bacterium | reverse complement strand
TTGTTCGATTATTGCTTCCATTTTATTTCGTTTTATCGAATATACAAATTTATACAAACGAAATAAACAAAACAAACGAAATATTCGAAAATTTGTTATAATTTTACTTCAAAACCCTTTAACAAATCTAGAAAGTTTGATTGTTTAAATGTGCTCTTTTATTGCTTTGTTATTCAGGTAACTAGTTGGTTTTTATAACGTTTCCTTGCTAGAGCTCTTGCGGCTTATGGAAAGCTTTTTTTCGTAATAGACCGAGCGAAGTTATGAAAAGTAAAAGAACAATATACCGAAAAACTAGCATATGTTTTTAGCAAGTGTTATAGCCAGTTTTATAAATCCGGTGAATATTTCTTTGCCATGTTTATTATGAATTTTTTTAGTTCGGCAAAGTATGTTTCTCCTTCAGTTGAATCAGTAAATTCTTTCCAACACATTTCAAAAACTTCATCTGTTGTTGAACAACCAGAATTTTCGATAATTTTTGAAAACAAACTGTGACAATTTGAATCACTAACATGATATTCTAGAGTTGCATTAGGATTTTTCTTTAAAAAAGTCTTAGTTAGAAATTTTTCTGGACTTTCATTTGAATATAGAAAGTGTAAACATTCTTCCGCTGGATATAATAGTGCACCTGATTTTGATTTTAAATTTTTTCTGTCGCCATCTAAAATGCAAGCGTATCCAGTTTTGATTCGCTTTGATTGATAAGTTTCTTTTTGAGCATAATAGTATGAATAAGTTAAATTGGCAGCTCCCGAAACAATTATGTTTATCAAGTCGGAAAAATTTGTGACTTGCATATCGGTTTGTATTGAAGTAATAGCTTTCTGAATGATTTTCTTTGCAACATCGTCTTCACAATACAAATCAACTAGTGGATATGACAGCGAATCCATTTTTGATAAACATGCGTTAACACTTATGTTAGGTATTGATTTAAAAGAACCATTAGGCATTTTTTCGATAAATATTCTAGCTACATCAGGTACAGAAGACAATATGGAAGGCGAATGTGATGTAATAATAAATTGCTTGTTTTCATTTCTTGCAATATTATACAAAGCATCTATTAATCTTCGTTGAATTTTTGGATGTAAGCCTACTTCAATTTCATCAATAAGAATTAAAGAATATGGGGTTGCCTCAACAGCATCAATAATAATTTTTATTAATACTTCTTCCCCAGTGGCAGCATTATAACTGGAATATTCATTAGCGGTACTATATTTAAAAATATCTTTATCTAAATGAGCAGCTAGTTTGTTTAACTTGAATTTTTCTTCAAGGATATATGACAAATAATTTTCTATTCTTCCAGCATTAGCGACTGAAATTGATGTTGAAGTGGACTTTTTGGCTTTAGTAAAGATTGATTTCGAAAAGTTTCTGGCAGGTAAAATTCTGTCTAAGTCTATGAACAATACTTGACGATTTATGAATTGACTTTCCTTTTTTCCAATTCCATTCCATTTTCTTGTATTAGCTTTTCTTTGGCCTCGTTTAGTTTCTGTTTTCGCTCCCCATTTGTAAGTTATAAAGTATGTCCAATCCCGAACTTGCTTATCATGATTCGTGAATTGCATCAACGAGCTCCACGTTTGTCTTTCAAGATTTCCGTTTTGTATATTTCTTTTCTTGAAATCAAAGTGACTACAAGCTAACGACATTAAAATAGTTGATTTTCCTGATCGATTAGTTCCAGAAATTACTGAAATTGGATGAGAAAAATTTATTATTAAATCATCGATATGCCTAAAAGGTTGTAATCGTATAGCTTTTAAAAATTTCGGAAAATTAAGTTCATTTGTAACGTCAATAGAGTCAATGTAACTTTTATCCGAATTTGGATTAACTTCTTTTAAAGACATAATTGTGTTTGTTAAAATCAAGTTTATTAAATAAAAATTAGAAATTTGATTTTCAACGAAATGTTCGAAAAATTGGCTACTACTTACATTTACCCCCCTAAATTCCTCAAACCTAAACAACCAATGTCAGTTGAATAGACCTAATTAAAATCAAGTTTCTCAACCTAAAAGTAGTATTTTTTTTCGAATTCAATTACAACGCAATGAACTGTTTACGTTTCCGTTGTTTTTTGAATTTTTCGTTTTTTCAGAACGAAAGCTTGTGTATGTTTTCACGTTTAATCGTAGCAAATTTTCCCTAACCGTTTCGCACTTTTGGTTAAATCACAACGAATTATTCTTTAATTCGTTTTTTCAATATTTTTTTTCGTATAAATTTGCCCTTGTAATCATATAAATAGAGAAGAGTTGGATCAGCTTCATTAGAAGCTTTTAAAATGTTTGAATCGTAATCGATCCTTATACTATCATAAATAAGTGGGATGATAGTTTCGCCTTTTAAATTGATTACGCCCACCTTTTCATTAATTTTCACAATGGCAAAATCGTTGTAGAATGGGTAGGTGTAGTCATATTTACAAGGGATAATGATATTTCCAGCTTCATTTATAAAACCATGTTTTTCTTTGATTTCAACTTCTGCGTAGCGATGGTTGTCACTTTGTGTTTCACTAAAATTGGATAAATGATCAAATTGAAAATCAATAATTACATTTTGTAAGGTATCTATCAATCCAAACTTTTTATTTTTAGATGCAATAATTTTACCGTCCAATACATCTCCTAAATAGTCATATTCAATAGGGATCTTAACCTCATTTTTGATGTTTATATAGCCCCATTTACCATCTTTAATGACTAAAATGTATCCATTTTTATAGTTAGACAAACTTATTAGCTCATACTTGTTTTCAAAACCAATTACAAGTTCGCCTTTATTGTTATAAAGTCCAAAATGTTGAATAGCTTTTTTGTCTGTTTTTTTAGAGACGATGTAAAGATTAACATCTTGAAAAGTTCCTCCTGAGTGATAAATAGCCGGTATAATAACTTCATCTTTACTATTCATAAATCCTATCGCTCCCGAATAGGGTGAGTTGAATGGATATAGAATTTCCTCTTCTTGACAAATAGAGAAAAAGGAAATGAAAATTATTGGTGTTAATAGTATTATAGACTTCATTTTGTAATGCGCTTATAGCTTATAATTCAATGATATATCTCATTTTTCCGCAACCGATTTCCCACTTACGGATCAACAAGTTGAATCAATCAGCGTTGACTATTTCAAATATAGGATTTATTTTTCTCGTATTCAATTGCAACGCAATGAACTGTTTACGTTTTTGTGATTTTTTGAATTTTTCGGGGATCAGCTCAAAAAGCTGTAAACAAAAAAAAATCCCCTGAAATTTCAGAGGATTTTTTCTTTCACTTGTTGGCCCACTAGGGCTCGAACCTAGACTCTTCGGTACCAAAAACCGACGTGTTGCCAGTTACACCATGGGCCATTGACGGGGGCAAAGTTAGGCATAACTTTTATTTTGGCAAGCGATTTTTCGAAAAAAAAATATTTTTTTTCATTTTTTCTGTCCCCTGATGCAACAAGTTTCAGAAAATTAAGGAGTTATTGCTAAAAACAATTTTTTCGAGAAAACGACGTTTGTTTACATTACGTGATTTTTGAACTCATTTTTTTTGAAATGCCGTTTTTCAAGTCAATTAATTTTTGAATTTTGATTGGCGACGCATTGCAAGTACTGATATATTCTTAAATTCGCAAGTTAATTAGTAGAACGTTAGAACGCTGCATTCCGTTTTTTTGCAGCCCAATAACTACAAAACAAACACAAATGAACTATAAAAAACTGAATGTCTATTTAGGATGGCTTGTTTTCTTAATCGCAACAGCTGTTTATTTTATTACTGTAGAAGATACCGTAAGTTTATGGGATTGTGGAGAGTACATCACCGCAGCTTATAAGTTGGAAGTTGGTCACCCTCCAGGTGCACCGTTGTTTATGTTGTTGGGACGTTTGTTTTCCTTTTTCGCCAATCCAACGGATGTAGCGGTTTGGATCAATCGAATGTCGGCTCTTTCCAGTTCTGCGACCATTTTGTTTATGTTTTGGTCGATTACCATGATGGCTAAAAAAATGGTTTTCCAAAAAACAAGAACGCTTTCAACCGGAGATACAATTGCGGTGTTGGGAAGCGGTTTTATCGGAGCACTTGCCTACGCATTTACCGATTCATTTTGGTTCTCGGCAGTAGAAGGCGAGGTATACGCGATGTCGTCGTTGTTTACAGCCATGATTTTTTGGGCCATTTTGAAATGGGACGAAGAAATGGACGCGATCAAACACGGTGAATTGGATGGCGAACACAGCCCCATGCGTTGGATGATTTTAATCATGTTCTTGTTCGGATTGGCTATTGGAGTCCACTTACTTGGCTTACTTGTCGTGCCGGCAATTGCTTACGTTATCTATTTCAATCAATGGGATAAAGTGAATTTAAAAGGATTTTTCTTGACTGGAATTATTTCTGTGTTTACGCTTGGTTTCATCCAAGAAGGAATTATCCCGGGTACAATCTCCATGGCTTCTAAATTCGAAATCGCTTTTGTAAATAGTTTGGGATTGCCATTCTACATTGGGGGCATGTTTTTCTTTGTCTTATTGATCGCACTTTCTATCTTTTTTGTACGCTGGTCGCGCAAAAATAACCGACCAATATTGAATGCTGTTGGTCTCGGTTTTATCGTCTTTTTGATTGGTTATGGTTCGTTTGCAACGATCGTGATTCGCTCAAATGCAAACACACCGTTGGATGAAAACGATCCAGAAAACTTGGTAACACTGCACTCGTATTTGAAACGTGAACAATACGGAAGCTGGCCAATTTTGTACGGTCCATACTGGAATTCCGAAATGGACGACCAAGAAAAATGGGGTGATCGTTCTAAATTCTACGCGCGACGATTTGTAGTCATGCGTGCTGACAACGATTTGAAAGCGTTTAAAGACGAACCACGTGCATTGGCCTACGCAAAAAATCTTGGAAGAGGCTACGATGTGGTCGAAAAATACTATGTAACAAACGAAGATTTCCGTAAAAACCAAGAGCCAGTCTACGTTCAGAATACGTTTTTCCCACGGATGTATTGGACGCAGGAAAGCGACGTTGCGAAAATTAATGGATACAAAGAGTGGTCGGGATACAACGCCAACAACGAAGTGAATCCAAACGATGTAATCGGAGCGGATGGAAAAAGATTGCCAACTTTTGGCGAAAACTTGACCTATTTTGCGCGTTACCAAATCAATTGGATGTACTGGAGATATTTCATGTGGAATTTCGCGGGACGTCAAAACGACATTCAAGGTCATGGAGACGAAATGCGTGGAAACTGGATTTCTGGAATCAGCGCGATCGACGAAATGCGTTTGGGTGCGCAAGGTGCAGATGCGCCAACGTTTACGCAAAACAACGAGTCGCACAATACGTTCTATTTCTTACCCTTGATTCTTGGTTTTATTGGAATGTTCTTCCATTTTTACCGCGCGCCAAAAGATGCATTTATTGTATTCTTGACGTTTATTTTTACAGGACTTGCCATTGTTATTTACCTGAATCAAAAGCCGTTCGAACCGCGTGAACGTGATTATGCATACGCAGCTTCGTTTTATGCGTTTGCGATGTGGATTGGAATTGGTGTATTTGCCTTGTATGAAGCATTCAAAAGTTTTGGAAAGAAAGAGTTCAAGGGAGTAGGGATGGTTATTGCTGGTGGAATTCCAGTGTGTTTGATTTTTGATGTAGCTGCGGGAAGCGGTTTCCCGGTTGTGATGTCTTGGCTATTTATGGGCTTGATTGCATTTTTGGTCTTGGGCTTGATGTCCTTGTTAGGTGCGCAACTCAAAAAGGAAACGAACGGAGCAGTTGTTTCGATTTTATTGACGCTTTCTGTTCCCTTGTTGTTGGCCGTCCAAGGTTGGGATGATCACGATCGAAGTGATAAAACTTCAGCACGTGATTTGGCACACAACTACTTGGAATCATGCGCCAAAAATGGAATCTTGTTTACGAATGGGGACAACGATACATTCCCTCTTTGGTACTTGCAAGAAGTTGAAGGAAAACGGACGGATGTGCGTGTATGTAACTTGTCGTTGATGGGTACTGATTGGTATACCGATCAAATGAAGATGAAAGCATACGATTCAGATCCGCTTCCGATTAAGTTTACGGAAGATCAAATCATGATGTACGCTGGAAGTACCGATCAAGTATATTTCTTGTCGATGTTTGAGATGATGAATTTGGGTATTCCAAAAGAAAGCATCGAGAAAATTTATACGTCTAAAATCAAATACAATTTTGCGAATTTCAAAACAGCTTTTGAAGGCTTAAGAGCAGGAATGAACGCTGTTGCAAATACCCTGAAAGCGAAAGATCCTTCAGCAGAACCGTTGTTGTTGAAAATCAAAACGGGATTGTCGCGTGTGATTGCGAATCCAACCGTGCAAGACGTGGAGGAAACGGTCAATTTTGCGTTTGAAATGTTTTCAAGTTACTCCAACGGGTTGATCGAAGGCGATCAAAATGCATTGCAACAAGTGCAGTCGTCGTTGAGAGAGTGGGAAACTTCATGGGATTACATGCCACTTTCGGAAGCGATGGAATTCACACGTGATGATAAAAATATGTTTGCGCCAAACGGACGAAATAGCATGATGCGTATTTTCCCAAGTCGCGGGTTTATTTTGCCTGTCAACAAAGAAAATGCTGTTAAATCTGGAATCATTACTGCAAGCGAAAAAGCGGAAGCAGAAGATACCATCCGTTTTACCGTTGATAAGCAATACTTGACAAGAGAGCAAGTGATGATGTTGGATATCTTGGCAAACAACGATTGGAAACGTTCAATCTATTTTTCATCGCCATACGGTTCAAGTGTTTCTATCGGTTTGTATCAAGCTGGACACGTG
>SSGT01000124.1 GCA_008017065.1 Crocinitomicaceae bacterium | reverse complement strand
GACAAACAGGTTCCCGAGCAAAAAATCCGGTATGCAATCAAACAAATTCTTCGGTTGGATACGAAATATCGAATTTATACATCGACTGGAAATTTGGGTTTTTTTGTAGACAAAAAGCAACGGCATCAGCACTCCAAGTGGGATAAATTCATACAGCAAATCCCGCGTACAGAAATCGGTGACTTTGATTTTTACCAAATTCAACTCACCAAATTCAACCCACGTGGAAAAGCAATTCTATACGATCAGGAGAATGAATCCGTATATTTTGCGACGAATGTTGGCTTGTTTGTCTGGAAAAACGGTGTTTTTTCGGAACTAAAAAATGGGAACGACATATTTGATATCAAAAGTATGTTTAAATGGGGAAAACATGTCTTTGGCTTTGGTTCAAACGGGAAATTGCAGTTGATTTCAGCGGTGACTCCCGCGGTTAAAAAACAATACGATCCAATCTTAGTGATTGACGAGATCAAACGGGCGAAGGTGTATGGCGAAGACCTGATACTGATGACCAAACACAATGTACTTCACTTTTTACACGATCATTCCAAAAAACCATTTCTGAAATCGGAATTCGAATTGACGAATTTGGAATGCAATGATTTTGCAATGGTGCAAGGTGTCGTCTGGATTGTATCTACCAATGGATTGATCCAGTGGGATTTACATAAAGGGAAGAAAGTGGATGTCGTTGGACTTTTTGTTGTCAAAGCCATTCAAATGAACGGAAATGAAGTGCCGTTGAAAGACAATGTGTTTACCTATGATGAAAACAACCTGAATATCGATTTTGCATTGCTCGACTTTGGTAACAAAACGATTGAAGACATTTATTACAAAGTAAATCGTTCAAAGTGGCAGCTGATTGATCCTTCCGTTCGGTCGTTGAATTTCCCAGAACTGTCGCCGGGGAACTACACCATACAATTCAAGGGACTGGTTGGCGGAAAATGGAAATATTTTAGCAGTATTCAATTCGAAATAAAACCTCCCTTTTGGTCGTCCGCGTGGTTTATCGGCAGTTTGATGGTGTTTCTATTGTTGCTTTCGTATATCTATTACACTTTTCAATTGCGTTCGTTGAAAGTGAGAAACGAGTTGATTAACGAGAAAATACAGCTTGAATCGGATTTGAACAATTCGTTGCTGTCGTCGATAAAATCCCAAATGAATCCGCACTTTATCTTCAACGTGTTGAACACAATTCAGGCGTATATTTTCATGAACGAACGCGACAAAGCAACTGGATATTTGTCTAAATTTTCGAAATTGACACGTGCGATTTTGCAGATGTCGGAAAAAGAGACGATTCGGTTGTCGCAGGAGTTGGAAGCCTTGACCTTGTACCTTGATCTCGAGAAAATGCGTTTTCATGAAGGTTTTGAGTACCGCATCGACATAAAGGATGTCAATGTGGAAGCAGTTCAAATTCCATCGATGTTGATTCAGCCCTTCGTCGAAAACGCAATCAAACATGGCTTGTTGCATCGTCCGGAAGAAAAACGGTTGCTTCTCTCAATTTCACAGTGTGACGGAAATTTGTATGTAGAAATTGACGACAATGGAATCGGGCGGAAAAGGGCGGAGGAACTCAAGAAACAACGCGATCGCTACCACGAAGGCTTTTCGTCTCAAGCCAATGAAAAACGACTCAAGTTGTTGAGCAGAAATACAATTTTGAGTATAAATTACATCGATAAAATCAATGAATTTCAACAAGCAACGGGAACAACCGTGCAACTAATCATAGAATTAAAAACATGAAAACAATCAAAGCAATTATTATAGACGATGAACCGTTGGCAAGACATCTATTGAATGGAATGCTTCTCGAAAAATGCCCACAAGTGGAAGTCATTGATTTGTGTTCAAACCTTGCGGAAGGTGTCAAGTCAATCCGAAAACTCAAGCCCGACTTGGTGTTTTTGGATATCGAGATGCCCGGTCATTCTGGACTCGAATTATTGGATTTTTTCAACGAAGATGAGGTCGATTTTTCGATCATTTTTACAACCGCTTACGACCAGTATGCCGTGAAGGCGTTTAAACTTTCAGCGTTCGATTATATATTAAAACCGATTGATTCGGAAAGCATCGTTGAAGTGATTGAGCGTTACGAGCGAGACGCCGATAAGCGATCAAGCGTTACCGTGTTGAAAGAAAATTTGATGGTGAATAATCACCTTAAAAAACTGGCAATTTTTACGGTTAATTCCATTTTGTTTATTGAATTACAGCAAATCTGTTACATGAAGGCTGATGGCTCTTACACCAAAATCTACTTGAAGGACGATACAAAAATCACTTCGTCGCGAAGTTTGAAGTATTTTGAACAAACGTTGCTGGATCAACCCAATTTCATTCGATGCCACAAGTCATTTATTGTCAATATTTCTGAAGTGACCGAATACATCAAATCCGACGGTGGACATTTGGTAGTCAATAACAAGCATGAAGTTTCGTTATCTCCCGATAAAGTGCAGAGCGTTTTAGGAATGCTGTCGGTCTAGCGAAATCAAAATTCTCGCAAATCAGCAGATTCGTCGGATCGGTATTCGCGTATTATTGTTATTTTCGTACCCTCGATGAAATTTATTTCCGACATATCGCTTTTTTGGCTCTTTCCGATCGGATTGGTCGCTTTTGGATTGACTTTTTGGTTCTATAACAACCAACCGTGGTTGAATGAGGTTTCCAAAAGTGTTCGAAGGGCGCTGTTTTTACTCCGCTTTCTAGCGCTGTTTTTTGTTGGACTTCTCCTGCTTGGAATATTGTTTGAATCGGTTGAATACCGCAACGAAAAACCTGTGTTAATCAGCTTGATTGATAATTCGGCTTCGCTAAAAAACTACAAGGACAGCAGTTTGGTGTTGAAACAAATTGACGCATTTCAACAAGCGGTGAAAGCAAAGTATGGCGACAAATTTGAATTGGCAACGTATGTAATGGGGAATGATTTTCGTGCGAGCGACAAAGTCGATTTGAAAGATACAAAATCGAAATTGGCGGCTGGTTTTGATGCCATTTTTTCGAATTATTACAACCGCAATGTAGGTGGTATCGTTTGCATTAGTGACGGGAATTTCAACGAAGGTCCAAATCCAATTTACAGTGCCGAAAAAATTGCGTTGACACCTATTTTTACACTGGGTGTAGGAGATACGACAAAGAAAAAAGACCAATTGATTCGCGATGTTTCGAGTAACGAGATTGCGTTCTTGAAAAATAAATTTCCAGTTGAGGTAGACATCGAAGCGCTGAAAATTGGGAAACGAAGTTCGAAGGTTTCTATTTTTCACAAAGGGAAAGTAATTAATTCGCAAACGGTGAATTATGAAAATGGAGCGTTTGATTTTAAACATCTCACGTTCGAATTGGAAGCGACAGAAATCGGTTTTCAGTACTATACGGTTGAAGTGGCACCGATTCAAGGAGAATATACGAATAAGAATAACCGTCGCTCGTTTTACATCGAAGTGTTGGACGGCAGAAATAAAGTGATCTTGCTTGCAGGTGCACCGCATCCGGATGTTGCCGCATTGAAGCATGTGTTTGAAAAAGATGAGAACGTACAAGTCGAATCTAAATTGGTGACCGATTGGGACAAAAAACTGGATAAAGTAGATTTAATTGTGTGGCACGAGCCGGGAATCAATTACAGTCCAGCTGTTTCAGAGGTCATTCAACGATCAGGAAAGCCCGTACTTTATTTCGTCGGACCAAATACGTCGAATGCAGTGGTTCAAAAGTTAAACGTTGGGATGAGTTTTTTGAGCTCCAACCAAACGGATGAGGTGCAGCCCGGATTGAACAAGGGATTTGAACTTTTTGAAATATCGACCGATTTGCAACGTGAATTGAACTTTTTCCCACCTGTAAAGGTGCGTTTTGGAGAAGTGAAAATGAGTCCGCAAAACAAGATATTCTTGGCGCAACGCTTGGGTGAATTTACAAAAAAAGACCCGATTTTATTTTTTGGTGAACAAGAAAATAGAAAGTACGGAGTCTTCTTTGGCGAGGGAATTTGGAGATGGAAGATAAACGAATACAGCCGATTGAAATCGAACAGCAATTTTGAAGAGTTAATCCAAAAAGTAGGTCAATTTTTGGTCGTTAAGCAAAATGCGTCCTCATTGAGAATCTCGCTTCCGCGGCGGTTTACGACGGGGGAAGAAATAAAAATAAAGGCGGAGTTCTACAACGAAGCATTGGAGTTGATTACCAAGCCAACGATTAATTTTGAGTTGACCGACGAAAAAGGGCGCAAGTCTAATTTGGTATTTGCGGTAGCCGGAAATTTTTACAACTTGCCGCTTGGAACGCTCCGATCAGGCAAATATGCGTGGGTGGCGACTACTTCATACAATGGTAAAAAGCATAGCAAGAAAGGAATCTTTGTGGTGGAGAACATGCAGTTAGAAGCGTTGGAAACGACTGCCAATCACGGCGTGTTACAACAAATTTCGGCCAATTCAAATGCGTCGTTTTATCCATTGAGTCAGTACCAACAGCTCCTCAACAGCATCGACCAGCGCGACGACATCGTAGAGGTAGCCTACGCGGAAAGTGCTTTCAACGATTTGATCGATTACTTTTGGATTTTGGTATTGATCGTGTTGTTGCTTTCAGCGGAATGGTTCCTGAAAAGGTACAACGGAGGATATTAAAAAAAAAACCGACCTATGTTCATAAATCGGTTTTTAAGGAAATGAATCAACGTTGAGTTCATTCAAGATTGACTTCATTACGCAAAAGATCTTCAAAGGTTTCTCTTTTTCGAATCAATTTCAACGCATCGTTTTGAAAAAGCACTTCCGCTGGGCGAAGGCGAGAATTGTAGTTGTTGCTCATTGAAAATCCATACGCACCTGCGTTGTGAATCGCTAAAATATCGCCAACACGTACTTCCTTGAGCAAGCGGTCGTGTCCCAAGGTATCGCTTTCGCAAATGTAGCCGACTACGGAATACAAGCGGTTGGTACCCGTCGGATTCGAAATATTTCGAATGTGGTGATATGCTTCGTAAAACATCGGGCGTAAAAGATGGTTTTGACCAGAATTCACTCCGGCAAATACGGACGAGGTCGTTTGCTTGACCACATTCGTTTTTACCAACAAATAACCGGCTTCGCTTACGATGAATTTTCCGGGTTCAAACCAAAGCTCTAGTTTTCTACCGTAGGTTTTGCAGAATTTTTGAAACGATTTCGATATCTCTCGACCGATTGATTCGATGTCGGTAACAATATCGCCTTCCTTGTAAGCAACTTTGAAGCCGCTTCCGAAGTCGAGAAATTCCAACGAATCAAATTCAATGGCAGCATCATAAAGCAGTTCCGCTCCTAACAGAAAAGCTGTTGAATCAACGATGTCACTGCCCGTGTGCATGTGTAAGCCATTGACATGAATGCTGTAATTTTTTACAATGCGCAACACATGTTTCAGTTGATAAATTGAAATTCCGAATTTCGAGTCGATGTGTCCAACGGAAATGTGGCTATTTCCGCCCGCCATAATGTGCGGATTGATTCGGATGCAACACGGAACGGTTCCGCCGTAGTTCGCTCCAACAAGCTCTAACACAGATAGGTTG
>SSGT01000144.1 GCA_008017065.1 Crocinitomicaceae bacterium | reverse complement strand
TCACAATTCCATGTTGATAGAGAAACGGATCAGTTATCAATGGCATTTCTGCCCGTACGAATAGGCGATTTTTGCAAACGAATCTTTTTTGACACAAAACCAATTCATTTTTTTGCAAGAATCGTTGTGTTTGTATCGGTCCTCAAGATCAAAACAACAACAATGCTTTGCATCGCAGCAAAAAAACACCAAACCGAAATCAGATACTGGCGAAAAAAGAAAACCGTACAAACGAAAGAAACTACATTGAATGCAGCAAGCCATTTCGTCAGACGGAAACTTGAAAAAAACGGCGCCACTACGATTGCCATCACGTATGTCAATCCACTTGTAACCAACAGCCATTTTGAAGCTCCGATCATGTAGTCAATATGACAGCCTTCCGTAAACACCTGTACTGGGTAATACACCAACCGAAATAACAGCAGCAACGATGTGAAAACCCCAACAATGGTAAAACCATACAAAAATCGCTTGCGTAATAAATTGCTTTCGAGCTTATAAAAAGAAAAAGGAATGTAAAACGGCCAAATGACTTGCGCGAAAGCGAGGTAGAAATACACCCTGAATACCGACCAAAAATCAGTGGACAGATTCGTTGGATACAACCAAATGAACCCTTCTGAGAATTGCTGCACTGCAAATAAAACCGGAATACAAGCAAAGAAATAATGTGCCTTTTGTTTTGCACTTTGAATCGATTTCACACCGATCAAACTCAACACTATACCTGTTCCGAAACTTGCTGCGGCAGAAAAACACATTCGATCAATATTAATTAGGCTGTTAAGTTAACACAATTAACAAGATCGCGCAACACGTATTCACTCAGGCTTACTGAATAACACTCTCCGTTTCCGTAAATCGAATCCCAAATGATTCAAGTTCGTTTAATATCGGCACGTACACTTCTGGCATCACAGGGATATGAACGCCTGACATCCGAAGCGATCCATTCAAAATCATCTTGCCACAAATCGCAACAGGCAATCCAACGGTATTACTCATCGAGGTATAAACTTGATTTTCGCCGATATTCACCATTGATGAAACAATCCGCGTATTCTTCCCGTCCAATTCTGCAACAAATTCGTGGTACATCACCAACATGTCCTTGTCGTTCGGCGACAATTTCCATTTATCGACCAACATCTTCTCCAATAACTGTGCTGGTGAAGCATTCGGAATACCGATTGGCTCTGAATCATCGAAAATCCCAAGCCATTCCATCTTTTGGAACAATTCTTCATCGTCGAACGTAAAATAACGTCGCAACTTGTTTTCGACCGTATCAACTACCTTGTATGGCAAAAACGCATTTAAAAACGTACGTGGTGTCAACAACTCAGACCGCTCCAATTTATATGAATCATCAGTCATACCGAGTTGCACAAAAACGTTCCATGCTTTGCAAAAACCAACGCGACGCAAAGTTCCTCTGTAAATCGTCGGAATTTCATCGAGTCCATACACCGTGCGGTACGAAAGTGAATCCCGGTTCGCGTACCCTTCAAACTTGCCATAACCAGGGATCTCAACTTCGTCAAGACGCTGAAAAACCTGCGTGTACGGTATATACTTGTACTGATTTTCTTCGATAAAACACGCTGCCCCTCCCTGACCAGCAACAACTACATTTCGGGGATTCCACGTGAATTTGTAATTCCACGGATTGTTATCGTTCTCTGGCGCAATCAACCCACCGCAAAAAGATTTAAAACTATGCAATTTTCCGCCTTTTGCTTTGATGTCGTCCAGTATTTTTGATGCACTCATGTGATCGATTCCAGGATCCACGCCAATTTCATTCATGATGACAATTCCAGCCGATTTCGCTTCGGCATCCAAGCTTTTCATATCGGCAGAAACATACGACGGCGTAATTAAATTCGTCTTTAGTTCTACACAATCTTTTGCAACATCGACATGAAAACGTGCCGGTAACATACTTACAACCAAATCTGCTTTTTCAATCTCAGGTCTTCTCTCAACCGGATCGAGTGCATTAAACGAAAGTGCTACTCCGTTTGGATGTCCATCAATCTTCCGTTTCGCAAGATCGATGTCTTGATCTACGACTCTCACTTGCCAATTATTTTCAATTGAATTGTTTAAAAAGTAACGGATTAAAGATGAACTTGAAAGTCCAGCGCCTAGTACTAAAATCGTTTGCATGGATGTAAAATAAAAGCGTAAAGTTAGACATTATGTTATAATTAAAACAAGGAAGTGATTGATGTTTACAATAAATTGTGGATTCAATGCAGCTGTAGCGAACAAACGTTCAGAGTTGGATCGCTTGATTTAACGATCGATCGCTTGACGGGCAACCAACTGCAAGAAATTTATTGTTTAGAATAAAAAAAACGCTATCTTTGCGACCTCTAAAAGTAGAAAAAATGTCAGTTGGTGTAAAAATATTTTCAGGTAGAGCTTCGCAAGATTTAGCCGAAAGAATCGCAAAATCATACGGTATTGCTCTTGGTGACGTTAAAGTTCTTGAATTTAGTGATGGAGAATTCCAACCTTCATTTGAAGAAACCGTTCGTGGACAAGATGTATTTATCGTGCAATCGACGATGCCACCTGCTGACAATCTTTTCGAACTTCTATTGATGGTAGATGCTGCTCGAAGAGCGTCTGCACGCAAAATTATCAGTGTAATTCCCTATTTTGGTTTTGCGCGTCAAGATCGGAAAGACAAGCCACGCGTTGCAATCGGAGCGAAACTTGTAGCCAACATGTTGATGGCAGCAGGCGTGGATCGTATCATCACTATGGATTTACATGCCGACCAAATTCAAGGATTTTTTGAAGTTCCAGTTGACCACTTGTTTGCTTCCACCATTTTCTATCAAGAAATGCTGAAGTTAAACAACGGAAATCTCATCATGGCCGCGCCAGATGCCGGTGGTGCGAAACGTGCCAATTCCTATGCGAAGAAATTAGACACTGGATTAGCAATTTGCCACAAACAACGAAAGAAAGCAAACGAAGTTGCTGAAATGACGGTGATCGGGGATGTTGCTGGAAAAGATGTTATCTTAATTGACGACATGTGCGATACAGCTGGCACGCTTACTAAAGCCGCAGATTTATTCATCGAAAAGGGCGCTAATAGTGTTCGTGCATTTTGTACGCATGCGGTATTGTCTGGCCCTGCTTACGAACGAATCGAAAATTCAAGCCTCACTGAATTGATTGTCACTGATACAATTCCACTGAAAAATCACTCTTCGAAAATTAGAGTGGTACCCGTTGACGAATTGTTTTCGGATGTAATCAGACGATTGGTAAACAACCAATCAATCAGTTCTCACTTTGTAATATCATAACAAATAAATAATAACACCATGAAAGTATCCTCATTGAGCGGTTCGGTAAGAGCGAACGTAGGGAAAAAAGATGCTGCAGCTCTAAGAAGAGCAGACTTAGTACCATGTGTACTATACGGTCAAGGCACACAAACGCACTTTTCTGCAAAGAAAAATGACATCGAAAAATTGGTTTTCACACCTGAAGTTTACCAAGTAGAATTGGACATCGAAGGATTGAAAGCGAAAGCAATTATTCAAGACATCCAACAAGATCCAATCAAAGGAACAGTAAGACACATCGATTTCTACCAATTGGATGAGACAAAACCAGTTAAAGTTGGTTTGCCAGTTCGTTTGACAGGAGCATCTCGTGGTGTACTTGCCGGAGGTAAATTGTTGCAAGTTTTCCGTCGTTTGACAGTTGTTGGTTTGCCTTCTTCATTGCCAGATGCAATTACAATCGACATCACAAAATTGCGTATCGGTCAATCGATTCGTGTGGGTCAAATTGAAAATTCTGATTTGAAATTCTTGGAACCAGCTAACGCAGTTGTTGTTTCAGTTAAAATGGCTCGTGGAGCAGCAAAAGGTTCTGATGCTGACGACGAGGATGAAGAATAAAATTCGACATTTTTGGAATGTAGAAATCCCGGTCGCAAGGCTGGGATTTTTTTTTTGTGCTTTTTTTTATGGAATTTCTAAATACGCTGCATCTTCTAAGAAATGTTTCACTTAATAATAGATACCATGAAAAAACGAATCCTCATGCTGCTCATCGCAATTCCAGGAATTGCTGCTGCACAAACCTCCAACGGAGAAATAATTGGAAAAATTGTGAATGAAGACTCAATGGCGCTTTCAAACACGTTAATATACACCGAATCAAATGGAGTCGTGTATAAAGATTTGACCGATCTCAACGGCAAGTTCCGAATTTCATCCATCCCCGCAGGCAATTACTTTTTTAATATCGTTTCTGAAGGCGACACGATGAAAGGAATTCGGGCCGAAATCACAATGGATGGAATCGAAAATTTAAATACGGTCCTGTTCGAAAAAAGTGGTCAATTGTTGGATGTGTTTACCATCAAATACAACAAAGATGAATACAAATCCCTCAAATATGGTGTGATGTCAGAAATTCGAATCACGTCAGAGCAAATAAAAGTAAATCCGTTGAAATTCAATCAAAAAGCGATGATAGCAGCGATGAGTTCGGAAATCAAATTGACGGATGACGGTCAACTCGTTTTTAGAGGAGCTCGCAAAGGAGATATGATTTACATGATGGATGGTGTGAAGATGAATGATATTTCAAATGTCCCCAGCGCATCCATCGGCGGAATGATGGTTTACACTGGCGGAATTCCTGCAAAATATGGAGATACAACAGGCGGTGTAGTTGTCATGGAAACAAAAAGCTACTTCGACTTGTATCGTGCTTGGAAATCAAGTCAAAACGATTAACACGTACCACAACTAAATCTGAAACGACTCACGTGCAATGAGTCGTTTTTTTGGTTTAATAATCTTTGTAAACAAACGTATTTTGGTTCATGCCATTGCAATGATCATACTGCAACTCGAAACCATTTTGCATTCTGCTTTCGATCGATCTCAATCCTACTCCCTTTAAAATATACTTCTCATTTTGAAGCGCTTTAAACAAATTGAATGGCAATCCATTGTCC
>SSGT01000022.1 GCA_008017065.1 Crocinitomicaceae bacterium | reverse complement strand
TGGTGAGTTCTTCCCGTTTCGAGCTTACACTCAATCAGTGTTACCAAACCAAATCGTTTTAATACCGTGTAATGCGTTACGGCGTGCTTACCATGTTCTCCTTCGGGAAAAACAGCCATCATCTTTCTGTTTTTCAGCGATCTACCAATGTGACCTGTAATGGTTCCTTGATCTTCTTTCACGTCTCCCCAAACCAGCGCATGGTACCTTCTCTCGGTGGTACGATCGAAAAACTGCTTTGCTAAATTCGTTAGTACAAATTCAGTTTTGGCAATCACCATCAAGCCCGTGGTGTTTTTATCTAGTCGGTGTACAAGTCCAGGACGACCATAATAATCATCTGCTTTCAGAGGCAAACTATCAAAATGATACATCATCGCGTTAACCAACGTACCGGTGTAATTTCCATACGCTGGATGCACCACCATGTTGTTGGGTTTATTGACAATCGCAAGGTATTCATCTTCGTAAACAATTTCAATTGGAATATTTTCAGGGATCAATTCAATTTCTCGAACTGGATAAGGCATCACAATAGAGATTTCGTCCCCTGGTTTTACTTTGTAATTCGGTTTAATAGTTACTTTGTTCACTAAAATATTCCCGTCTCTTGCTGCATTTTGAATTTTGTTGCGAGAAGTGTTTGGCAATCTATCCATCAAAAACTTGTCAATTCGAAGCACTTCTTGACCTTTATCCGCTTTGATAAAGTGATGTTCAAATAATTCGTCTTCGTTATTTTCAAAATCTTCAATTTCCTCAGGCGTGTTTTGGTCAATCATGCTTTTTGTGTATCAATTTCTACAAAAGTAATCATTTCCATTTTATCGAAAGATGAAACAGCTGGGCAACAAAAAAGCGGAGAGAAATTCCCCCCGCTTGTTTTCTAAAATAGATGCTACTTGCGAATCAACGAAACGTGACCATGTCCTTCACGCAGCTGACCATCTAAACCTGTAATTTTATACTTGAAAAAATAAACGCCCTCCGTGGCGTCTTTGCCGTCCCACTTGGTTGTAAAATCGTTGATCTCAAACATCTGATTTCCCCAACGGTTGAAAATCAGCACTTCAATCGTTGATCCATTTTTAACATCAATAAAAAACGCATCATTTGAACCGTCGCCATTCGGTGTGAAAACATTGGGTACATAAATTTCCAACGGTGGATACCCAACCACTACAATCGGGAGAGTCACTGCGTCGTCGCAACCACCATTACTAGCGATCAGAACAACATCGTAGGTGCCTGGTTGCATGTATGATACCGATTGAGACCCATTTGAGGTCGTCACAACTGGAGCTGAACCATTTCCAAAATCCCAACTGTAGTTTATTGCATTCGTACTCGTATTTGTAAATGTTACGTTCAATACTGGAAATCCAGTAAGTACCGACGCCGTAAAACCAGCTGTAGGAACGGGGACAACGGTAACCGTCACTTGATCGGTACCCACACAACCAGCAGCATCTGTTCCGGTAACAGTATACGTAATTGTTGTTGTTGGTGTAAATGCAGTGCCATTCGTGACACCATCCGACCAGACATACGTTTGTCCACCCGTCGCAGTCAACGTGATTGATTCTCCCGTACACAACGTAGCATCAGTTCCAGCATTTATAACCGGCGGATTGGTCGTTGTAAGATTGACCAACTGCGTTGCCGAACATCCATTCGCATCCGCAACGAGCACTTGATAACTTCCAGCTGCCAATCCATTATAGACTCCAGTTGCTTGAGTATTCGTTCCATTATCGATGCTATATGTCAAAGGGGCAACACCTCCTGAAGCAGTTATTGTAAGCGATCCATCGGATGCTGCACAGAGTGGATTAACGGTCGCTACATTATCAATTGTCGGTGAATTTGGACTAACCAATTGCACAGTTTGCGTTGCTTCACAACCACTTGCATCGGTAACAACCACTACATAGTTGCCACTACCCAAATTCTGAAAAAGAGGGTTCGTTTGTACCGTTGTATTGTTGTCGATGCTGTAGGTCAATGTCCCAGTTCCTCCAGTCGCTGTAATATCGATATTTCCATCGTTGTTTCCACATGTAGGATCCACTAAATCAACCGAAGTAATTGACGGTGCTGAAACGGCAGGAATAACGACTTCTTGAACTACCAAACAGTTTGCATCATCAATCGCTTGAATTTGATATGTTCCAGGAGCTAAATTTGAAAACGTGTTGGATGCTTGAAAATTAGCGCCTCCATCAATACTAAACTCGAGTCCTGTTGTCTCTCCTGAATAGGATATCACGATATTTCCTGCATTGGGTGACGTACAATCCCCGTTTGTAATCTGGATGTTATCAATTGAAAGCTGGCAACAAATCCCATCCGTTGTTACCAACACTTGATCCGTAACCGTTACACAGCCAGCGGTATCAGAAGCACTGATTGTGTAGGTTGTGTTGACCGTTGGACAAACTGTAGGATTCAGGGTAGTTTCTTCTCCAGAAGTCATGTAAGTGGTTGGGGTCCAAATAATTTCAGGCGTATAACTGTCTACCTCATCGTCAAACGTTATCGACCATCCGTCGAATGTACCGCTTCCAGTCAGCGCATTTGTAGCAACCGAGATAGACCAAACGCCATTCGCAGTGCATCCATCCATTCCCGTTAGTGGCTGATTTGAATTAAACGTCCCTGTAATCGGTGTAGCATTTGCTGGAGCTAATCCAGGCAAACTTGCAGCACCAGAACTCACGAAACACACATTTTGATATGAAGATGGTGAACCAAAAAAACCACCCGGCCCTGCCGGTGCTCCACCCAATGGAACCAAGGTAACGTTTGTTCCGTCAGGACACGTCAATGTCAAGGATAAAGCCTCAACACCGGAAGGTGGCAAACCAAACCCTGTAAAATCTAAATTCGTAATACAAACTTGAACCAAGGATCCTGGATTGACATTGTCCATGTTCAAATCCTGCACATTAACATTCACGGTTGCACCACCAAATACGGAGGCGTCGAAATCTTCCACCTGATTATTTGAAAAGGTTTTAATTCCTCCTGGATCGTTGATAACACTTGCAGTTGCTTGAATATCGACGCATTGCCCTGGGCAAACTTGCAAATCTGGACCTGCGGAAATCTCGATATTTGGATTGTTTACAACTACCGTTATTGTAGCAGAGCAGTTGCCAGTACTCGTCGTCATGTTTACGGTGTAGGTTGTAGTAGTTGTAGGAGCAACTGGAGTTGGATCACTCCCCGGTAAATTTGTTGTATAACCGTCATGTACCCATGTATAGGTTACGTTAGGATCATTGACAATAATTTCAACGTTGTCAATTCCCCAGTGGTCATATTCTGCACCTGAGTCGGCATCTTGAAACCATCTAAACTTTACATTGTTTACCAAAGCTCCTGCTGGAATGGGAAAACACCAGTTGTTCCAATTGACCAATTGAGGATCAGATCCACCATTCGGATCAAAATAATGGATCGTAATCCATGTAGCACCGTTGTCGGTTGAATATTGAAGATAAACACCTTCGTCAGATTCGTCAGGACCTTCACACGGAGACGCATCACCTTGTTCTGAAAAAAGCAAATCAAAACAAATTGTACCTCCAGCGGGTGCAACTGCGGGACCAAAATTCAACGGAAGTGTTTCTAAGGTTCGTGGAACACCCGATTGATCACCCATCCAAATGTGCGTTGTACCATCTACCCCACCTGGGCTACATGGATTGGTAAAGGTTGCTTGCTGCGTAAAGGCCCAACCTGTAGCGGCATTGTTGTTAAAATCTTCTTGGAAACTGATATTTCCTGACGATGAACCGACGTGTGAAAGTACAACCGATTCGCCACATGTGATTTCCAATTGCGTTGCATCCGCTGTAACGTTGCACTGAGAATGAGCAAAATAGAACGAACTCAATGAAAGTAGTAATAGTGTAATTTTTTTCATGTTCTATTTTTTTAACGTTACTTCAATCTTTTTTAACTCAAATTTGGACAATCGTTTCTTTGATTCTGAATGACTTTGGAAAATTTTCAATTCTTTGGTTTTCGAATCACAGTTTGCCTCCAAAATCTCATTGGGACTTAACGTCACAACGGTTGTAAACTCCTTCAACTCGTTGCATGATGTGCATACATCATTGTACCAAAGCTCTTTGTTAAAAGAAACCGAAACAGATTGATTTGTTTTGTTTGTGATTTTCAATACGACGTACGAATTGTGAATGTCGATCGTAGGTTTATCACAAAACAGCGACTTGGATTCGATTTTGATTTCATCGTTTTCAAAATACACTTTCCAGTCGTTTTCCTTGACATCAAAAGAGAATGCGGAGAAAATTAGGCATAAAATGCCCAAAAATTTGAGTAGTTTTTTCATTTAATTACGTATTGATTAGTGTTCAACAGTTTGTTGACGTGCATTTTTAGGTAGAAGTTGCTTGGAATAACAAAGGGTGAACAAAATTCACCCTTCACTATTTTTTTGTTTTAAAATTAACTAAACGATTACCTCTCGATCGTCAAGAATCCTTGTCCAGTGATAGAATTTCCGTTCAAATCAACGATGGTGTATTTATGAAAATAAACTCCCGTGCTTGCGTTATCTCCCTCGATTGTTCCGTCCCAACGATCGGTAAATTCGTCCATCTCAAGCATTAAATTCCCCCATCGGTTGAAAATCTGAACCTGAATAGACGATGCAAAGTTGACATCAATCCACCAAGTATCATTTGCTCCATCACCATTGGGTGTAAACACATTTGGAATATGAATGACGGGCGGAGGAAACGGCAAAACGGTTATTGTTGCAGATGCACTGTCAGAACAAATCCCATTGCTCACCTCCAAGATGACAAAATACTGTCCAGGGTTGTTGTATGTATTTTGAATCGTTGTTTGGTTGTTTGAAACAGGTATTCCTGATCCAAAATCCCACAAATATGAACTCGAATTTGTGCTGATATTCGTAAAAACAACGCTTAAACCTGGATAACCCGAAGTTGCGCTCGTTGAAAAATCGGCAACGGGAACCGACACAACTGTAATTGTAACTAAATCCGTGTTCACACATCCATTTATATCCGTACCGGTTACCGTGTATGAATTCACTCCCAACGGTGGCGCAAAATTTTGTCCATTGATTCCATTATTCGACCAGTCATAAGTAACTCCTCCAGTTCCATTCAACGCAATCTCTGTCCCCAAACAAACCGTTTGATCGCTTCCTGCCGAAATCGTTGGAAGTGCATTGACCGTTACAATTACTTGATCAGAATTTGAACAATTGTTTACATCCACTGCCGTCAACGTATATGTTTGCGTTGTAGTTGGAGCAAACGCTACCCCATCCGATATACCATTGTCCCACGAAAAGTTAGCACCATTCACCGTGGCATGAAGTGCAACCGTGGCACCTATGCAAATCGCAGTATCTTGTCCAGCATTGACAATCGGTAAGGGATTAATTGTGACTTCCACGACATCCGAGTTTTGGCAGCCGTTTGCGTCTGTTCCAACAACCGTATATGTCTGTGTCGCAGTTGGTGTAAATGGAATATTGTCTTGTACGTTGTTGTTCCATACGTAAGAAACTGCCCCAGCTCCCGTAAGCGTAACGGCTGTGTTGGCACAAACGGTTTGCGCGACACCAGCATCTACTAGTGGCAACGGATTGATTGTGATCGTGAAATTTTCAGTTGTACCAATACAACTCCCCAAGGAAGGTGTTACTGTCACACTCGAAACGAATGGGCTTACTCCTGCATTCGTAGCAGTAAAACTAGCGATGTTCCCTGATCCACTAGCCGCCAATCCTGTTCCTACCTCCGTATTTGACCAGGTGTAGGTGATATTCGAAATCACACTTGAAAACACAATCTCATTCACTGTGGAACCAACACATTGAACTAGATCCGAAACCTCGTTCACTGTTGGGGTTGGCAACACCGTGATCACAAACGAGCTAGCTGGACCTGCACAACCGTTGAGTGTTGCAACGATAGAAATGGTAGCTTGTGCTGGCGTATTTCCGGAATTGGTCGCTGTAAATGCTGGGATATTGCCTGATCCACTAGCCGGCAACCCAATGGATGGATTTGAATTGGTCCACGTGAAAGTCGCGCCGGCAGGCACACTCGCTAAAACGGTCTCCGAAAAAACGGTCGAATTACAGACAACGGTATCACTCACGGGAACTGTTGGCGGTTCGTATACAACGATTGAAGTAGACGAGGCACATGTGCCCGCGGGAACAGTTGCGGTGACGATGTAATTGTACGTACCAGGAGTAGTGGGAGGATTTATTGCCAGAATATTTTGCCCAGTCGCTGTGAAGCCGTTTGGACCTGTCCACGTATAACTGGTTGCATCCGGCACGGTGGTTGAAGAAATATTTGCACTGCCACCGGGACAGACGTTTCCGCTATTGGATGCCGTCACCGAGCAGGTACAATTGACCACTTGAACGGTAGTTGTTGCTGTATTCGACGATGGACAAAGTGTACTTCCTGCGCCCGATGTCACCGCGTATGTAAACGTACCTTCGGCAGTTGGTGTTGCAACGACAGATTGCGTATTCAAGGCAGAAAGCCCAACTCCCGCAGGATCCCATGCATACGAACCACTTCCTCCGCTGGCTGTCAACGTGGCACTTTCTCCCAAGCAAATGGTTTGTCCACCAGCAATCGAAGACGCGACACTCACAGGAATCAGCGCACCACTTTGAATTCCAATTGTATAATTACAAACGTCACCCGCAAATCCATCAATCATGATGTAGTAATTATTTCCAGGTGTCAAACCCGTGGCGGTAACGGCCGTTGGACCTGCGGTTGCTGTACCGGGACTCCAACATACATAACTTGTAATTGCACCGGAGCAGTTTCCCGACGATGAAAAAACCATGATTTGAATCCCATCTCCTTCGCTACTTGAATTGATCCACACATTGAACGTCATGGATGTTGCCGACGCAGTAAAAATTAAAAAAGAATTGTTTTCAATTGAGCCGCAAAAAGCAGCATTTAATTCCGACCAATAATCAGCGGTATACGAACTGGCCGTACTTCCGCAATATCCGTTCAAATCGCAAATCGGCGTTGCAGTTGCACACGTGTTCCCCGCCGCTGGATTGACGGCACAGTTTGGCGCCGGACTTGTTGGATTTCCAATTCCACCACCACCACTTGAGGCGAATGCAGAAAAAGAGACAAATGTCATCCAAAAGATGAATAGTAGTTTTTTGATGTGTAGCATTTCGTATTGATTAAAAGTGAGGCAAAAGATCGAAAAAGGGGTGGCTTATGATTTTGTTAATTTTATTTTTTCAACCCGATTTCCTCGAAAAACAGTAATGTAGTAATTGTTTTTATCGACTTTATCCAAGCTAACGGTGAAACGTGGTTTGTCTTTTTTCTCGTTGCCTGCAAAAAATTGTTCAACAAGAAAACCTTCTGAATTTTTAGATACGATCTTATAGGTGCGCAACAACGTGGTGCCTTTGTAAATCGAATAACTTGTTTTTTCAACCACTACTTTATCGAACTCAGACGGATTGACACTCGTTGACGACACCAAAAAAGTACCCGTGATCGGAAAAACGACATTTTCTTGCGCATGCATCGATGATACCCCAAAAAACACAGAAAAAATCAAAAACAAAAACATTGCTTTCATAGTATGTAGTATTTTTAAATCAATAAAATGACTTCGGTTGACTTTTACTTTTCGTTTAGACGCAACGCCTGTCATTTGGTTGCATAAAAACAAAAATTACTGGGCTAATATATCACTTATTGTTTACATTCCAAAATTCTCTGCCGAATAATCGCAAGAGCCTCCGGATTGTATTCTTCTCGTTCAATAATCGACGCGATGATTGTTTCACATTCTTGTTGATTTTGGCTTGCATGACTGCAATCACACCACGTCTGCAACTCTTCGTCGAGCGACTTATTTTCGCAGGAAACTACTAGATAAAAAATCAACAACGCGAATGAACTTAAAATTTTATAGTTTGTTCTCATATAAAACTATTTTTTTGTTGCATCAATACCATAAATTAGGTATTTTTGTACCGAAATTTTAGGTTATTTATAATTAATCTAAATAGTTTTGACAATAATTAGAATACAAAGATATGATAAAAGTAACGGAATCAGCCAAAAAGCAAGCGATTCGCTTGATGGAAGACGATGGCAAAGAAGGGTACTTTATCCGTGTTGGTGTTGAAGGTGGTGGATGCTCAGGATTGATGTATCAATTGACGTTTGACAACGAGCAAAAAGAAGGTGACAAAGAGTTTGAAGACAATGGTATCAAAGTAGTGGTTGACAAGAAAAGCTATTTGTACTTAATTGGTACTACGCTGGATTTTTCAGGTGGATTGAATGGCAAAGGCTTTGTGTTTAATAATCCGAATGCGGATAGAACCTGTGGTTGTGGAGAAAGTTTTGCGGTTTAAATCACCCTGCTTTTTTCAATCACATTACAAAATTAAAAATGAGTTATACCGAAAACGAATTAGCGAAAGACCTTGAAAATCAGGAATACAAATTTGGTTTTGTAACTGACATTCAATCCGATCAAGCTCCAAAAGGGTTGAACGAGGACATTATTCGCTTCATTTCAGCGAAAAAAGAAGAACCTCAATGGTTGCTTGACTACCGCTTGAAAGCCTTTGCCGTTTGGAAAGAAATGACCGAACCCAATTGGGCACATGTACATTACGAAAAGCCAGATTTCCAAGATATCATCTATTATTCGGCGCCAAAACAAACGAAAAAATACGAAAGCTGGGACGACGTTGACCCAGAAATGAAAGCCACAATGGCCAAACTCGGGATTTCGATGGAAGAACAGCAACGGTTGACAGGAACGAATGTTGCAGTTGACTTTGTGATGGACTCTGTTTCTGTAGCAACTTCGTTCAAAGCCAAGCTTGCGGAATTGGGAATTAT
>SSGT01000007.1 GCA_008017065.1 Crocinitomicaceae bacterium | reverse complement strand
GTTGTCAGCAGTGGCAACCTTTTTTTGTTTCATCAATTACCTCATCACCACTGTTTTCCCTTCCAATGTTCCCGAATCGCTTGCGGTTTGCCAATCAATTTTGTAAAAAACCATTTCGCGCGCAATCGCTGCCATTTCTGAATCAGTCTAAATCGCGTTTGCGCCTTTTGTGAGTTGAATCGTAGTTTTGGTCTTCTACAAGAGTTTACAAGGATTTTAAAAGCTATTTCCAAGTGATAGAAACGATTATAATTCTTAAATATCAAATTACATTGTTGAGATATAAAATTAAAAAAGTACGAGAATCAGTCAAGCCAGCCTTCACGAATCGCTTTTGATACCAATTCTATAGGAGAAGTGCACCCTGCTTTTCGAAGTATGTTTTTGCGATGTGTATCGATGGTGTTTTTGGATGTATATAATTGATTGGCAATTTCTTGTGAAGTTTTTCCTTCTACAATCAATTTCAACACATCTTTTTCGCGCTTTGTGAACAATTGAACAGAAGGTAAAAATGCGAGATTGTCCAACGCAACATTGTAAAATGACGGTTCGCCTTCCAAACCAATAAATGAAAGTCCTGAAGGTTGGTTATCTGTCTTGAGGTGAGAAACATCCGTATGAACACCTAAAACGCGTATGACAGCCCCTTGATCATCCGTCTGAATGGTCGTCATTTGTTGAAGGATCCATTTGTAAATGCTGTCTTTGCATTTCAACCGATAATCATAACTCACCTTATATTTCATCACTTTTTCAGGGGGAAGTTGCGTGAAAAATTCCGTAACTTTTTTTTCATGAGCAATGAATCGATTTTTATCGTCTGGGTGAACGTTATCAAAAATATACTGCACCGAAAAATCTTGAACAGTCAATCCCAAAACCCCAGCCATCGATTCGCTGACGAATTCCATTTCTAAGTTGGGAAGGTTAAAAATGTAAAAGTAATATTCCCCAACATGAAACAAATTGACAATGCGTTTGTACATTTCCATTTCAAAGTTGGGTGGAATGGATCCATCACTATACTTGGCAATTTCGTACCAAGTATGCTTCATGTTGTCAAATTTGATTCGTGTCATGTTGTTATAAACAAGTCAAATAATGGAAACAAAGATATAAATTATGAAAAAACAAAAACAGAACAAGTTCATATTTAATCTACATGTAATTTTCGTGAAAAATCACTAGAAGTAGGTATTTTCAAACAGCGTAAAAAAGTGAAAATTTGTGGTTGAAATCTATTAAAGCAAATCGGAAAAAAAACAGAAATGCCACTCTCAAGATGAATAAATCTGATTTTAAGGATCTAATCAAGTCTTTCCAAGAATTTGCTCAATTGTCTCAAAAAGGCAATAAATCAAAATCAACCATTGAGTCCAAACAGCGATTTGATTTGGAAAAACACCTTTCTATTTTTGGTTCGTTTGATCGTTATTTGTATGCCATTGCGGATGTCACTGATTTAAAAATCGTTCAAGTTGGCGGATCTTTTTTCGAAATGACAGGGTACGAACCGGAAGAATTCGAGCATAAATCCTATCACAAGTTACTAAAAATACATACGATTCGCGACTTAATTCGGGGCGCACTTGGAGGCTCGAAATATTACAAATACCTCTACGCACAACCTCCTGAAAATCGGATGTTTATCAAATCCAATCGAACGGTTGATATCAAACGAAAAGATGGAACTCGTTTGCATTGTCTTGCTCAGGGAATTCCATTGGCTTTTAACGACAAAATGGAACCGATTTATTTCTTGAATTTGTTGACAGATTTGACCCACATAAAATTGGAAAAAACATACAGTCACTTCATTGTCGATGCGAGTAACCCTCAAAAAGTGAAAACAATTCCAATTCAGTTTTCGAAAAAAATTCACCCAAGTACCAAAAGTATTCTCACTAAATCGGAAATCAATGTACTCAAATTACTTGCTAATGGAAACAGCAGCAAACAAATAGCAGATCAACTCCACATAAGCGAGCACACCGTAAAAAACCACCGTAAAAATATGTTGCGAAAATACGAATGTACTTCCTCTGCCGAGCTCGTTAAAAGAGCATTAGCCGATGGTATCATCTAAAAAAATGACTACAAAGGGCTATTTTATACAAAATGATCACAGGGTAATTTTGTCATTAACCACAAATCATGAAAAAATGAGAAAAGTAAAATTGACTTTTTTGTTTGTATGCCTTGGATTGCTGTCTACATCCTGCAACAAACAATTGCGTGAAACATCGTTGGAAGGTAGATGGAGACACGATGAGACAGGATTCGAAGTGAGTATTCTAGGAATTGAAACCAATAGTGGCGACGGCGGAAAAGGATTCGTAATGGCAACGGGCACCGCATTTCCAGAAGGCGCGATGGGTGGTCTTTGTATCAAAAACATTGAACTTCAAGAAAAAGGAGTTTGGACAGGAATTTACAGAACATACTTTCCATCAACGGGTTGGCAAGATTCCTATGAAGTAACCATGTTCATGGAAGAACCTGACGAATTTACATTGGGTGGAGAGGTTTATCGGAAGATATAAATAACAACTACTTATGAGAAAACTATTATTTTTTGGGCTACTGATACAATTTACGAATCATAGCCAGGTGATTGCTCAAACACTTACCACTGGAATTTACGCAACAAGTCCTGATGCATCTCCAACGACGTATGTTGAGCAGAAAGGTGATGCACTAAAAACTGTATATGCAGGTAAATATGAAACGAAATACAGTAGAAAGGAGGCTAATAAGTACACTAGTGAATCTGGGGGAGACTATATTACCATCAATTCGACATCTAGTTACACAATAACAAATAGCGCAGGGAAACAAGCAGTGATGTCCTTGGTTTTGGCCATGCCATACATAGATAAATCACTGTTGCAAGCAATCGATTTACCTACTGGAGGAAAAGGATACATTACTCAAAGTGTTCCTTTTGATATAACCGGTAACTATCAATTTGATGGCTCTGCAGCTGTTACAACCCAATTTAACCCAGATGGTACGGGGAAATATCAGTATGCACTTAGTTCCAATGAAGCAGGTCAATTATTCACTATCCGATGGGGACTTTTATGCAATGACTCAGGACAAATACTTGCTGGATATGGTAATGGAGTGGCATCTTACACGTTAATGATTTACACGACAAAATGGGAAGGAATAAGTTTGCAACATGCTAAAAGTATTGGAAGAATAGTTGTGAATCGAGATCGGTTTAAGGATTTGTGATATACAAATCCTGAAAATCTAATCTAAAGTAAAATGTAAATTCTAAAGACAAATGGAAGTCAGTAACAAATAAAAAAATCCTGACATAAGTAGTAAGTAAAATTTAAAAATCAAAAATTATGAAACTCAATCAACAAGAACTCGATGTGCTTAAAGCAAATTCTTTAAGTCTAACAGATGTAAAACAAATGGCAGAACTTATTGATTCTGATCATTCAATTGGAGGGATCTTCCCTAACGGAACCAATGGTGATTTTTCAAATGCTGATATTGAAAAATTCATGAACAAATGGTGTTCATGGTGGCCAATTGCTAGGATTTTGTTAACTGTGGCTAAAGCCTTCACGAATGATAAAGTTGACAAAGTTATAGATGCTCTGCTGAAATTAGGTGATTCAGTTTGTAAATAATTAGATGCCAAAAGCTGATTATTCAAAAAATTGAATCGTAAAAAAATTAAACAACATACAAAATAAAATCACTAGTGTCTGATGAAATTCTGATTGATGCGAAAATATTGTTCACTTTACGGTGTTTCCTTCAGAATGACTTGTTTTTAATGGGTTTTGGTAGGATTTTATTGCAGCTTTGCCGCAATTAAATCCTACCATCAAAAACTAAATTAAATTCGTCATCCTGAGCAATAGCGAAGGATCTCAACTTTTTATCTGACAACTTTGAAATAAAATCAAAAATCATGAAAAAAACAATTAGTCTATTTTTATTGCTTTTACCAATTGTCATCAGTTCTTGTAAAAAAGAAGGATGCACAGATGAATCTGCAATCAACTACAGTTCGAAAGCAAAAGTCGACAATGGAACTTGTGAATACGCTCAAGATCCATGTTCACAAAACAGTTTTAAAGTTATTAAATTAGGTACTGGCTACCTGGAAACGGATATTTCTCAAGATAGAGTTAGTATGCTGTTTCAAGTGTTAGATCAGAATAATAAAGGAGTTGACAACATGACAGACATCAATCGATATTCACTTATTGATTATGATCAAGAAATGACAACTAATGTAGAGGCCGATGTTACTATTTCCTCTTTCGGTACAATACCAACTCAGATATATACTGCAATTGTTATTGATATCAGTAAGTCAGTTGAAGGATTAGTTGCAGATATCAAGGCTGCCGCTTCTGAGTTTGTTAATTTAAGTCTTCCTGAACAACGTATCGCTGTTTATACTTTTGATGGGGATACGCCAATTAGACGAATAAACTACACAACAAATAAAACTCAGTTATTATCTGCGATTAACAGTATTCCTGAGACTGATTTAGGAACATCAACAAATTTGTATGAAGCACTCAATATTGCTCAAAACGAACTTCCTTCAGACTCATATACTACTTCATTGATCAGACAAGGAAGCATTCTTGTATTTACAGATGGGAAAGAAACTGCAAATCCAACAACTTCAGCTTTAAACAACACCGATATGTTACTTGAAGGAAGAAATGTTTTTGTTGCTGCATTGAAAAGCCAAGACCTTGATGAATATACCTTGAAAAATAAGATTGCTTCAACAACCAATAATTATTTTCTCGCAAACAACATCAACGAACTTAAATCTAAATTTATTGATATTCAGAGTGATATAGAAAAACTTTCTAAAAGTGTCTATTGGCTTTATTACACAAGTCCCCGTAAAGGTTTTAACTTATGGAATATTGAATTAAGCATCAAAAACAATTGTAATAATTCTTCAAATTCAATTGCTGTAGGAACGTACAATAGCAATGGTTTTTAACATTCCAAATTATGAAAAAGCAAATAATACTACTCCTTCTATTTTTCTTTCAAGTTACTTCCTTCAAAAGTCAAGTTAACTGTATTGATTACTCATGGTTGAATAATAGAGGGTCAGATTATCAATTCGGTAGTAGTAAAAAGAATGGAATCGCAACAAGTTCAAATGGAACTTCATATATAATTGGTGATTTTGAAAATTATATCGATTTGGGTGTAGAAATTCTATTCAGCAGTGGCCATTCTTCATTTATAGCAAAATTAAATTCTGATGGCTACTATGTTTGGGCAAAACAAATTGTAAGCCCAAATTATTGTCATGTCGAAAGTATTTCTATCAATAGCACAAGTGAAATTTACATAACAGGCTCCTATTCTGGTGTTGCTAGCTTTGACAATATTACCTTATCAAGTTCTCAAAACATTACAAATAGTTTTATTGCAAAATTAGACTCGAGTGGTAACTTTATTTGGGCGTCATCAATCGTTTCCAACAATAGCAGTAGTATTTCTATATGCTCAGATATTTCAATAGATGCGAATGGGAATAGTTATATTGCTGGCTCATTTACAGGAAGTGTCAATTTTGGATCAACTCCAAATGTTACTTCTACTCAAGGTGGTTATTCTTTATTTCTTGCCAAAATCGACAACCTTGGTAATTTTACTTGGAGAAAGAATCTCGGTGGAACTGGAAATGAATTTGAAACTGTAGTTAATGGTATTGCGGTTGATCAAAATGGGAACTCATATATTACGGGCGGTTATAAAGGAACACTTTCCTTAGGAGCAAACACGATCAGTAGTAACACCCTTCAAAATTTATACATAATAAAACATAACTCCCAAGGTGATTATGTTTGGCATAAAACGCTAACTTCATCATCTCCAAATACACATACTGGAATTGGAATAGGTTTAGACGGCGAGGGGAATTGCTATTTTTCTGGAAGAAGTTCATCTGATTTTATTACAATTGATAATACTACTATTCAAAAATCCAATTCTTCTTTTTACTCATTTATAGGTAAGACTAATACGAATGGTAATCTAATTTGGCTAAAAAAAGCCTCTAATTGCTACGTTGAAAATATTGTTGTTGATAGTGATAATAATTGTTCTGTAATAGGTCGGCATGCTAGTTATGTACAAGTTTCTTTTGATGCAATTATGTACTATAGTAATGGCGGGAGAAGCATGGCTAAAATAGATGGATCAGGGAATTTTGTTTGGGCTAGTGAGATTTCATCTTCACTCAATTCTGCTTATAAAGTAGGTCTTTCATGTGATAATTATGGAAATTTATTTTTTATAATGGATTTTAACGGATTTCAATCTTTTGGCTCACAGAGTCTGTCTGGTGATTTTAATTCTAATTTCGTTGTTGCCAAACTAAGTGAAGCTGAACTTATGCTATCACCTATGAGCGAAATCACCTTAAATTGTGGTCAAGCAACAACTTTGCAAGGAATTTCAAGTGGATACACCAGTTTAACATGGTCACCAAGCACTGGTCTTAATAACACATCAATTCTTACTCCAACTGCAAACCCACTTTCAACCACGACATACAGTCTAACAGCAACTGACGTATGTGGCAACTCCTTAACTGAGTCGATTAAAGTAAACGTAGTTGCTCCATTTAGTGTAGAAGCAAGTACATCACAAAATCAAATAAATTGCGGGAGTACAACACAGTTGGTTGCAAGTTTAAATGACAACACCCTGGTTACATATAATTGGTATCCAACTAGTAACTTAAATAATTCAACACTTGCAAACCCAATCGCATCACCTGGTCTTAGTACAATGTATTATGTTGTAGCTACGTCTACAAATGGATGTTCAACCTCAGATTCTGTTTTCATTCAAGTGAATAATCCAAATCCACCAATCGTTGATATTACAAGTAATACAGGCATGTTCAAACTGTGTGATAACGGATTAACCTTATCTGCAAATGGATTTGAAAGTTATGAATGGAGTAATGGTAGTACACAACCCAGTATTCAAATTACAGAAGAAGGTACTTACACATTGACTGCTTATGACCAATCGGGATGTGCTGGTATATCAACAGTCACAATAACACCACTTGCAGAAATTTCAACACCCCAAGGTACAGTTTTGTGCCCCGATCAAACAAATCAATCTTTACAATTAATTGCAAGTGGAGGTATGGATAGTTATTCGTGGAATACAGGAAATCAAACACAAAGTATCCAAGTATCAAACGCTGGTAATTACTCGTGTATTGTAACGAAAGGAAATTGTTCATTTACCACAAATAAACAAATAACGATCAACAACGGTAGTGCATCGGCTGACTTTAGTTATACATCCAATGGTAACACAATTTCATTTTATGCAATTAGTCCAAGCATAAATTTCCTTTCATGGGATTTTGGAGATGGAGAAATCAGTTTTGAAGAAAATCCGATTCATACATACAGTTCAGAAGGTAGTTACGAAGTTGTATTAACAGTTACAGATGTTTGTGGAAATACTGCAGAAACAACAAAAACAGTTGAGGTTGGAGCACTAGGTAATATAGAATTATCACCCATTGCTCTCATCATCTTCCCAAACCCAACGGAAAACAAATTATCTGTTTCAAGCAACGAAATCATTGATGTAATTCAAATCAAAGACCTTTCAGGTAAACGCATTCATCAAATTGCTGTTGGTCAAACTGAAACCAAATTGAACTTGGAAAACCTTAGTCAAGGAGTCTATTTGATTGAAGTAGGAACAAAACGCGGTGTTCGAACAGAACGAATCATTAAAAATTAAAAAGTGATTCTAAATTCTCAAAACCGGCTCGAAAGAGTCGGTTTTTTAACTACTACAAACAATTCATTTTAAAAAAATTATTTATTTCGTATTAAATCAATCCAATCATTCATGATCCACATAGTTGTACTAGAAGATGATGTTCACTTTCGTGAGGCGATTGTAGATAAACTCAACCAAACGGAGGAGTTTCAATGCATTGCTTCATTCGATCGTATTGAAACGTTTCTAGATGCGCTTCCCAATTACTTCCCCGATGTTTTTTGGCTAGACATTCGCTTGCCAGATGGCATGAGCATCGACTATATTCCTAAAATCAAAGAAATATATCCAAATTCGCTGTGCTTGATTTGCACATTTTACGACGACGATGAAAACATCTTTTCTGCGATAAAAGCAGGTGCCGATGGCTATCTTTTGAAAACCGACTCGTTCCAAAAAATGCAAGAGGGTATTCGTGAATTAGTAGCTGGTGGTTCACCTATGAGTCCGTTCATTGCTCGAAAAGTGATTAACTCGTTAAAAAGGTCGAACAACCAAACTTCTATTGCTGAATTGACTAATCGCGAACAGGAGATTTTATCGAAATTAGCAAAAGGACATCCCTACAAGGAAGTAGCAAGCCAACTTGCTATCAGTCTGGAAACTGTAAAAAAGCACGTTCAAAATATGTATAAAAAATTACATGTTCAAAACAGAAGCGAAGCCATTTTGAAGTACTTAGACGCAAAAAAAAGATGACTTTTTAGGTTGCACCAAAATTTAATCTTTTCGAAGGGAAGGAAATTCAACACATTAATTACCATCTATTACAACTGAAAAATTTAGATAAAAAGATCAATTGCCCTCAAAACTACCTACTTATAGGTATTTATAAATCAGATTATTAGTGTGAACTTTGCGAAAAATAAAAAACTGAAAATTAAATTTTTTTTTAAAAGTTTAACTTAAACTGCTATTTATGAAAAAGAAACAAATCCTTGTGTTGGTTGGTTTTTCGATTGCTTTTATGCAAGCCACTTCCTTTGCACAAACAGAAAATCCGACCAAAAAAGCGGAAGTAAAAACAGAAAAGGCGCAGCCAACTGGTGAACTTAAAACAAAATCTACCCAACAGACTAAACAAGATCCTCCTGTTCCGCAAGTAGCTATTAATCGTGAAAAAATAAGAACCATAAAACCAAACATCACACTATCAAATAATTAACACACCGAAATCATGAAAAAAATACTATTCACATTCATGTTGATACTAGCCGTTTCAACACTAGAAGCACAAGTTATTCTATCGGTAGAACAACCTACATCGATCGCTGCAATTTACAATTCAGCTTTGAATGAAATAACTTACACGTCAACGGCAAATGGTTGGGGGACAGTAGATTTAACAAATCCAACCAATTCAGTCACAGGTCAAATAAAATTAGCTGAAGATTTAAGCCCAACAGCCGATTCGCTTATGTGTACGGCGGCAACACCAGGATCGTTGACGGGCAAAATAGCCTTGTTGTACCGTGGAACATGTGACTTTGGTACAAAAGCAATTAATGCGCAGAACGCTGGAGCTACTGCGGTAATTGTTGTTAACAATGTTGCGGGTTTGCCCTCCTCCATGGGACCTGGAACGAACGGTTTAAATGTTACCATCCCTGTCATCATGGTTTCCAATACCTTGGGAGCTTCACTAAAACAAACCATTCAGAACGGTACAAACATTACAGCATACATTGGTGCTTTACAAGGGTATTATACAAATGATTTGGGTTCAACTAATTTAGAAGTGGTGACGGCTAACGCACAAGCTATGCCAATCGACGTTGCAAATGGTACGGGTGCTTTCCCGCTTAATTTTGGAATTTATGTTCATAATTATGGAACGCTTGCTCAAAACAACAAAAATGTAAATTTAAAACTCTATCATAATTCTACTTTACTTTACAATGTAAACTCTCCTTCTTTCAACTTAAATGCTGGCGATAGTATTTTTGTCAATAATTTTCCCGCATTCACACCGGCATCTTATTCTGTGGGAGAATATTCCATAAAATATACGATTGATACAACCAACGATCAAAACAAGCCAAACAACGAAATCATCACCTATTTCCATATCACGCAAGATCTGTATTCACTTGCTCGACTAGATGCAAATGGCTTTCCATTGGTGAATAGTTACACAAATGTAGCTATCACGCAAAATCAATTCGAATCGTGTATTCATTTCAAAAACCCGAATTCAGAAGCAGTTAGTGCAGAGGGAATGTATTTCAGTGTCGGTTTACCCGGAAATGATTTAACAGGACAAGTAATCCAATTAAAAACATACCAATGGAATAACACTTTTACAGACACCGATGATCCCAACTATTCTTATTCAAATATCAGTCAATTAGCATCAACAGCTTATACATTTACATCGAACAGTCAACAAACCATGATTTACAAGCAGTTTGATAACCCAATTACACTATATAACAATCAACGATATTTATTTTGTGTAGCGACTTCGAATCCTGCCATTACAATCGGTTATGATTTTAATTCAAACTATGATTACAACCCAAATCCGCAACCATTAAATCCATTGTTGATCAACGGAAATTGGTATACTGGTTTTTCTTCGACGCCTGTTCCTTTACCTTCAATCGGTTTAAAGACTTTTAATTGTCCATCTACCATAGCAGATCCTGTTTCAATTGGTGCTACAATTTGTCCAAACCAAACAGCAACAATCACCGCAACAGGAGATCCAAACACAACGATGTATTGGTTTGTGAGTCCAAATCCGCCTTACCAATATTCTGGCACAGGAAATACATTTGTTACTCCTGTTCTAACTAACACAACTTCCTATTGGGTTGCATTAAACAAACCTGGATGTTCTGCAATCAGTAATTTCATTGAAACGCAAGTTACTGTCAATCCAACGACAACTTCTACATTAAACGTAACTAATTGTGGAACATCGTATCAATTTCATAACAATACATTTTTGAGTTCGGGTACGTATCAAGTTACTATTCCAAATAGCAATAACTGCGATTCTGTCATTACACTCAATTTAAGCTTAGTTTCAAACTACGCAATTTCCAACCCGCAAACAATCTGCCAAGGTGAAAGCGTAACGGTTGGAACAAACACTTATTCTGTTGCAGGAACATATACTGATGTGCTTCAATCCATTCAAGGCTGTGACAGTACAATCACTACTGTGCTGACAGTAAATCCAATTTTTGCTTCAAACAACCCTCAAACAGTTTGTTTTGGTGAATCTTATTCTATCAATGGGAATACGTATTCAACGAGTGGATCCTACACCGATGTACTTCAAAGTATTTCTGGTTGTGATTCAACGGTTACAACCGTTTTAACTGTCTTACCACCAATTGCAACTAATAATCCACAAACGGTTTGTTTTGGTGAAAGTTATTCCATCAATGGAAATACCTATTCGGCAAGCGGAACATACACTGATGTTTTGCAAAGTGTTCAAGGATGTGACAGCACTGTAACCACACAATTAACAGTTCTTCCGGTACTTACAGGTAACAACCCACAAACGATCTGTCAAGGTGAAAGTGTTACCGTTGGTACAAGTACATACACCACAGCTGGGACATATACAGATGTTTTGCAAAGTGTAAATGGATGTGATAGTACCGTAACAACCGTGGTTACAATAACAACACCAACTTTGAACACACAAGTAACGATCAACGAAGTTACTTTAACAGCAACCGAAAACGCAGCAACTTATCAATGGATTGATTGTGATAACGGAAATGCTCCAATTTCAGGTGCAACATCACAAAGTTTTACTGCCACGCAAAACGGAAATTATGCAGTGATTTTAACTTCGACAGTTTGTTCAGATATCAGCGAAACAAGCGCATGTCAAAACATCAATTCGGTTGGTTTGGAAGAAATAACCTCATTCACGTTGAAAATTCATCCGAACCCAACAGAAAACGAATTATTGATTTCAAGCAACGAAATCATTGACATAATTCAAATCAAAGACCTTTCAGGTAAACGCATTGATCAAATTTCTGTTGGTCAAATAGCAACGAAATTGAACTTGGAAAGCCTTAGTCAAGGAGTCTATTTGATTGAAGTGGAAACAAAACGCGGAGTTCGAACAGAACGAATCATTAAAAACTAATGAGTGAATATTAATTTACAAAACCGGCTTGAAAGAGTCGGTTTTGTATTTTGAATTTATGAATACATTCATTCACAAAAAAACGGGTGTCTTGATCATTTCAAGACACCCGTTTTTAATTTAAGTCTTTCCGATACTACAACGGAATATTTCCGTGTTTCTTTTGTGGCAAACTTTCGGCTTTGTTTTCCAACATGTGGAAAGCTGCGATTAATTTAGCGCGCGTTTCTTCTGGAAGAATGACATCGTCTACAAAACCGCGTTCTGCTGCTCTGTATGGATTGGCAAACATTTCTGCGTATTCTGCTTCTTTTTCTTTCCATTTTTCTTCTGGATTCGCTGCTTCAGAAATTTCTTTCTTGAAAATGATTTCAGCAGCTCCTTTGGCACCCATCACGGCAACTTCTGCTGTTGGCCATGCGAAATTCAAATCGGCTCCAATGTTTTTTGAGTTCATCACGTCAAATGCTCCACCGTAGGCTTTTCGAGTAATCACCGTTACGCGTGGAACGGTTGCTTCTGAAAAAGCGTACAGCAATTTGGCACCGTGCATAATGATTCCTTTCCACTCTTGGTCGGTTCCTGGCAAGAATCCCGGAACGTCTTCCAATACCAACAACGGAATATTGAAACAATCGCAAAAACGAACGAATCGTCCTCCTTTGCGCGATGCATCGATGTCTAAAACCCCAGCCATTGCCGCCGGTTGATTGGCAACAATACCGATCGTTCTGCCTTCCAAACGGGCAAATCCTACGACAATGTTTTTTGCAAATCCTTCCTGCACTTCGCGGAATGAATTGTCGTCGACGATGCAATCCAAGACCGCACGGATGTCGTAAGGCAAGGTAGAATTGGCAGGCAAAATATGCTTGATCGCTTCTGTTTTAGAAGCGGTGAATTCAAATTTGGTAGTAGGAGCGAGTTCACCGTAGTTTTGCGGCATGTACGTCATCAAATCTCGTACATCTTTCAAACATTGTACGTCGTTGGATGAGGTAAAATGTGTTACGCCCGATTTTTCAGCGTGTGTCTTTGCACCACCCAAATCTTCCGAAGTTACTTCTTCGTGGGTAACGGTTTTTACGACGTTTGGACCCGTTACAAACATGTATGAGGTATCTTCTACCATGAAAATGAAATCCGTCAGCGCAGGACTGTAAACAGCTCCACCGGCACAAGGTCCCATGATGACGCTGATTTGAGGAATGACACCTGAAGCGCGTGTGTTTCGGTAGAAAATGTCGGCATATCCAGCGAGAGACACAACACCTTCTTGAATACGCGCACCTCCTGAATCGTTTAATCCGATAACTGGCGCTCCGTTTTTCAGGGCCAAATCCATCACTTTGCAAATTTTTTCAGCATGCGTTTCAGACAATGAACCACCCAAAACGGTAAAATCTTGCGAAAAAACATAGACCAAACGACCGTGAATTTTTCCGTAACCGGTCACAACGCCATCGCCTGGAAAGGTTTGTTTATCCAATCCGAAAGAAGTAGAACGGTGTTCGATAAACATGCCCATTTCTTGGAATGTATTGTCGTCCAAGAGCAACAATACGCGTTCACGTGCGGTTAGTTTGCCTTGTTGATGTTGACGATCGATTCGATTTTGACCTCCGCCCAGTTGAGATTTTTCTCGGCGGCTAATTAATTCTTCGCTGCTATTCATGCTATTTCAAAATTTCAATTTGTGTTTTGCTTCCAATGGATTGATACAAATCCGTGATGTCTTCAGTGCTCAAAGATATACATCCTAACGTCCAATCCATACCTTTTTCAATTAAATCATTGCTTCCTTCTGGAACCCCGTGGATGCCTACTTCTCCACCAATTTTTGCATTTTTTTCAATTAAACCCTTGGCTTTTCGTGTTTTAAAACGTTCTTGGGAGGTAGCATTGGGATAATCAATCCAGATGAAATAACTCCACGATTTGTGTGGATACATGGCCCGAATTTTAAATTTTCCTTCGGGTGTTTTTCCGTCACCCTCTTGCATTTTGTCGCCCTCCGGAGCAAAACCAAGCACACAAGGATACGTAATTAGGTTTTCGCCGTTGTATTTGACTGTAAGCGTTCGTTTTGATTTTTCGATGTAAATCAACAAATCAGCGGGTGAAATCTTGCGTTCGGTAACGATTTTTTGGAGTGTTTTGGTTTTTTCAATCGGCTGTTTGTCAGCGTCTCCATTGATTTGAAGATCGGTCGTGCAACCAACAAGCGCAAATAGGAATAGAAACCACTGTATTTTGAAAGACATGTACCTCAATTGAAAGAATAAAAGTATAAAAATTTATGAAAATCACTACGTAGAAGCCGAATTTCTGTTTCCAAACCAACTGGCTTTTTTACCCAAACAAGGCCCGCAATACTTCGTCGATTCGTCCGCATTGAATCAATTCAATTTTGAAGTTTTTAGGGTCGATTCCCTTGTTGAACTTTGAAACGATAATCTTTTCGAAGCCTAACTTTTCTGCTTCGTATATGCGTTGCTCGATGCGGTTTACGGGACGTACTTCGCCGGATAGTCCCACTTCAGCTGCGAGACAAAAATGCTTTGGAATGGGTAGATCGGCATTGGAGGACAACACCGCTGCAACTACCGCCAAGTCGATCGCAGGATCATCTACTTTGATACCTCCTGCAATGTTCAAAAACACATCTTTGGCGCCCAATTTGAATCCACAACGTTTTTCCATCACCGCCAGGAGCATGTTCAACCTGCGTGCATCAAATCCTGTTGACGAACGTTGTGGTGTACCATACGCAGCGGTACTCACAAGCGCCTGCACTTCAATCAACATGGGCCGCATTCCTTCCAACGTCGCCGCAATCGAAATTCCACTGAGTGTTGCATCCGCATTGGTAATCAAAATTTCGGAAGGATTTTCGACTTGACGCAATCCCGAACCGAGCATTTCGTAGATTCCGAGTTCGTTGGTGCTCCCAAATCGATTTTTGATTGTGCGCAATAAACGGTAAACGTGGTTGCGATCGCCTTCAAATTGGAGAACAACATCCACCATGTGTTCCAGCACTTTTGGTCCTGCCAACGCACCTTCTTTGGTGATGTGTCCGATCAAGAAAACGGGCACATCGGTTTGCTTCGCATATCGCAGCAGTTGAGCGGTGCATTCGCGCACTTGAGAAATACTTCCCGGGGAGCTTTCGATTTGATTGCTGTAGAGCGTTTGAATCGAGTCGATTACCAACAACTGAGGCTGAATTTCTTCGGCTTGCATGAAAATGTTTTGCAAGTTGGTTTCGGTCAAAATGAAGCATTCTTGGTTGTCAAGTCCAATGCGTTCGGCGCGCATTTTAATTTGTTGATCGCTTTCCTCTCCCGAAACGTACAAAACGCGTAAGTTTTTTTCGAGCACAGCGAGTTGAAGCATCAGGGTCGATTTCCCAATTCCCGGTTCTCCACCAAATAAAATCAACGAACCAGGCACCATTCCGTTTCCGAGTACGCGGTTTAATTCATTGTCGGAAAGCGTAATTCGGGCCTGACCGCGGTTTTCGATTGCTTGAATGGGTTGCGGTTTTGCCGTTCGTCCGGTGTTTGTTGAAAATGCAACTACTTGCGATAAGTTTTTTTCAACGATTTCCTCTACGAAGGTGTTCCATTCCGAACAAGAAGGACACTTGCCCAACCACTTTGGAGTTTGATAACCGCAGTTTTGACAAAAGAATGCTGATTTTATTTTAGCCATCCTACAAATTTAAAAAATTAAGGAGCAATTCAAACAACAATCGCCTTCGAAGCGAATGCATTTGTAGATTCGGGAACTGTTAAAAAGCCTCAATTTCTGAATAATTTTGTGCTTTTCAATTCGCATTTGTAATCTTTGGGCTATTATTCCCTAAATTTGCGTCAAATTAAATAAAATTGACATGGGAAAGTTTGGTATGATGGAAATCATTTTGATTTTGGCAGTAGTGGTTTTACTGTTCGGAGGCAAAAAAATTCCTGAATTGATGAAAGGACTTGGAAAAGGAATCAAAGAATTCAAAGATGCTTCGAAAGGAGAATCTACAAGTACTGACGAGAAAAAAGAAGCTTAAAAAACGCTCATTTACATGTATCAAAATTTCGCTGAGGTAAAGTTGGCCCTTTCTTCGGGTAAATCTGTTTTGGATATCGTCGACGCTTACCTCGAAAAAATCGAAGCAAACAGCGATCTCAATGCTTTCTTGGAAGTATTTGACGCTTCTGCACGCGAATCGGCGTTGCGCGTTGATGAAAAAATCAAAGCGGGAACAGCTGGTCGATTAGCAGGATTGGTCGTTGGAATCAAAGATAATATTTGCTACAAAGCGCACCGCGTTTCTGCATCGTCCAAAATTTTGGAAGGATTCGAATCGCTCTACACAGCAACCGCACTTCAACGCTTGTTGGATCAAGATGCAGTTGTAATCGGAAGGTTAAATTGCGATGAATTTGCGATGGGTAGCTCGAATGAAAACTCGGCGTTTGGTCCCGTGAAAAACCCAGTCAATCGCAAAACGGTTCCTGGAGGTTCCTCTGGCGGTTCAGCAGCAGCAGTTGCCGCAAATTTGTGTACCGTTGCATTGGGAAGCGACACGGGTGGATCGATCCGCCAACCAGCTTCGTTCACAGGAACGTTTGGAATCAAACCTACTTACGGAAGAATTAGCCGTTATGGGTTGATCGCTTACGCTTCGTCGTTTGATCAAATTGGTGTTTTTGCAAACACATTGGCGGATACCGCTCTGGTCACTGAAATCATGGCGGGAGCTGATGAATTTGATAGTACCGTTTCTTCCAAGGAGGTAGGAAGCTACACGATCGAACCAACAACTGAAAAAAAGAAAATAGCGTACATACAGGAAAGTTTTGAAACCGAAGGACTCGATCCAGAAGTAAAAGCGCGTATGTTGCAAATCATCGAGGAATTGAAAAACGACGGTCACGAAGTGGAACCAGTTTCTTTCCCGTATTTGGATTACATGGTACCAACGTATTATGTACTTACGACAGCGGAAGCTTCCTCTAATTTATCCCGTTTTGATGGTGTTCATTACGGGCATCGTGCTGCGAATGCGCAGGGTGTGGAAGCAACGTACAAAGAATCACGATCGGAAGGTTTTGGTCCGGAAGTTCAACGACGTATCATGGCAGGTACATTTGTACTTTCTCATGGATATTACGATGCATACTACACGAAAGGACAAAAAGTAAGACGCGTTTTACAGAATAAAACGAAAGAGATTTTCTCCAAGTTTGATTTTGTTTTGACGCCAACAACTCCTTCGAGTGCATTTGAGTTTAATGCAGTTACCGATCCAATTCAAATGTATTTACAGGACATTTACACCGTGCATGCAAATTTGGCAGGAAACCCTGCAATTTCGTTGCCGTTGGGCAAAAAATCGAATGGTATGCCTTTTGGAGTGCAATTGATGGCGCCATTTTTTGAAGAAAAAGCCTTGTTTGATTTTTCAGCGTATTTAGACGAAATGTTGCAAGCAACGACCTGAAAAAACAAGATTGATTCCAATCGTATAGCGTGTTTTTTAAGAGCATAATGCTTTTGATCAATGCGAATACGGACGGAATGAATTAGTATAAAAGAGCATAATTAACTGCACATGAAGTATTGGTTATCTATTATTACGAGTTTTGTTTTGTTTTCAAGTGTTTGGAGTCAGACACGAAAACCGAGACCTGCTGTAAAAGATAGTATCAGTAGCCAAGCATTTTTGGACATGATCGACCAATCATTGAATGCATTTTATGCAGATTATGCCAATCAATCCAATTTTGATTCCATCATCGATGCGCTCGAATACGAGCCCAATCAAGTGCCTCAATTTTCAGACGAAGTATATTGTCAACGGTTGAAAAAAATGAGCGAGATGTCTCCTTTTCAGTTAGATTGTAATTCAATTACGCTTTCTACCGTTCGTTTTTTTGCTCAAAATAGACGCAGTTTTGCGAAAGTAGTTTTAGGACGGTCAGCATTGTATTTTGAAATGTACGAAGCGGCCTTGGCAAAATACGATATGCCTTTGGAATTGAAGTATTTGTCGGTAATTGAAAGTGGTTTGCGTCCGCAAGTGAAATCTCCTGCGGGTGCGCTGGGCTTGTGGCAGTTTATGTATGGAACGGGCAAGATGTATGGTTTGAAAGAAAATTCGTACATCGACGAACGTATGGATCCAGTCAAAGCGACCGATGCTGCCTGCCGATTTTTGAAAAAACTACACGATATTTACGGCGATTGGAATTTGGCGCTGGCTGCTTACAACGCAGGTCCTGGAAATGTAAACAAAGCCATTCGGAGATCGGGAGGGAAGCGCACGTATTGGGAGATTCGCCCTTTTTTGCCACGAGAAACGCAAGGTTATGTTCCAAACTTTATCGCTGCAGCATATTTATTGACATACCACGCTGAGCACAACATTGTTCCGGCAGCAGCAAAAATTCATTTCTATCAACTCGACACAATGTGTTTAAAAAAAGGGATTCACATGTCGACAATTGCGAGCTTGATCGATTGGCCAGTTGATGACATTAAAACGTTAAATCCAGTTTATAAAGCGCAGTACATTCCGTTTTCCGAACCAAATCAATGCATCGTTGGACCATTGGAAAAAATAGGAAAATTGGTGAGTTTTGAAGATTCACTCTATAAATTAGAAGCGAGTTTGTTCGGCAATTCTGGAAAATTAACGCAACTACCCGTCGATCCCGTTGTGGTAGCGTCCGATTCAGTGCCGGAGAATCTTCAAAATCCGGTGACAAATCCGTCTGGTAAACCCGCTTTTGTTTACCACAAAGTGCGTTCGGGAGAAACATTAACCCGCATCGCCAAAAAATACGGTGTGACCAACAGTGAAATTATGAAACTGAACAAAATGCGCAGTTCAAAAGTTCCGTTGGGTAAAAACTTGAAAATTCCGGTGAAAGGCACGGATGCGCCCGCTGTCGAAATTGTCGAATCACCAAAAGCGCCAATTAAAACGACCGACCGAGGAAAACCAGTCGCACCGGTGAAAAAAGATTCGTTGGTTTTGGGAACAGTAACTTACGATTCAATCGTCACCATTTCACACATTGTTCAACGCAACGAGAGTTTGACCGTAATTGCCAACAAATACGAAGTCACCGTCGAAGCATTGAAAGAGTGGAATGGTTTGAAAGACAATTGGTTGAATATTGGACAAAAATTGAAGGTGCGCACAGCGATCAAACTCACAAAACCCGGAATGGTGGTGATTGAAAAAACAACACCGACGGTCGTTGAACCAGTGAAACCCGCAGTGAAGCCAGTTGCCAAGAAATATTATACCGTCAAATCGGGAGAATATTTTGGAAGAATTGCTCAGAAGCACGGGTTGACTCCTGCGCAATTGCAAAAATTAAATCCGGGTGTGAAACCCGATCGTATCAATGTAGGTCAAGAATTACGCGTAAAATAAGTCCCGTGGATTTTAAAAACATTATTTTTGATTTGGGTGGAGTCGTTTTGAATTTGGACTACCACAAAACAACGCGTGCTTTTGAAGCCTTGGGATTGACGGATTTTAATTCCATGTATTCGCAAGCGGCACAAACCGGTTTGTTTGATTTGTTCGAAAAAGGATTGTGTTCAACACCGTATTTCATCAATGCACTCTTGAATTTTTTGCCTAGCGGAACATCTGCCAATAAACTAGTCGCTGCGTGGAATGCCATGATTTTGGATTTTCCGAAAGAAAACTTGGAATTGCTTAAAGAGTTGAAATCTACGCACCGTACGTTTTTATTGAGCAACACCAACGACATTCACGTGCAAGCCGTTTACCGCGCACTGCAAGCTGTTTCTGCGGAAAAAACATTGG
>SSGT01000117.1 GCA_008017065.1 Crocinitomicaceae bacterium | reverse complement strand
TTTTTACTTCGTTTTTAATTTTGAATTACATTTGACCCAAATTGTAAAAACAAAATTATGTCTTTCAAACAAATAATCCCTTTTATTGCTGCTTTTTTCTTGCTCATTGCGTGTGGGGGAAAGAACGACCGACCAATTAAAGAGTCCGTTTCGGCATTCATGCATGAAAACCCAAACGTGGTTGCTTTTGGCTCGATCGATTACAACGCGATATTGACGAAAGCGGAATACAAGAAAATTCCAAAATTGGGGAAAATTTTAGAAAGCGAGTTTGCCCGATTGGGGAATAGTTTGAATACGGAAACACCAATCTATGTGGTTATGGAAGGTCCGTTTGATGCAAACGGAAACCCAGCGACTACCTACGCATTTTTAGAGGTTACAAATCAAGATTCGTTGGTCGAGCGAATCGGCGCAGCCGGATTGTTTGTGGAAGAAGCAGGCGATCTGAAATTTACGTCGAATGAAGACGTGGCGATCGGTACAAATGGAAATTTGGCGGTCGTGGTGATCCAAGAAAAAGAATATGATGCAAAAAGCGTTTTAGCAGAGGTTTTTCAGCAGGTTACGGGTGATGTTTCAGAGGGGAAAACGAACGAACTTCTGAATAAATCAGGTGATTTTGTTTTCAATGCGCACATCGAAAATTTGTATGCTACTTCGAACACATCTCTTGAAAAGTTGGACGAAGCAAAAAAGCAGTCAATACAAAAAATGACCAAGGGCTCGTTTGTGCAAACAACGATCAATTTTGAGCAAGGGCAACTCGCAGTTAGAACAACGAATTTTTTCTCGCCAGAATTAAAAAAACGTATGTTTTTGAAGAAAGATCCATCTGCAAAGGTGATTTCTAACTTGGGCACTGGCAAAGTGCGTGTTGGAGTAGCTGCAAACGTGGACATGCTTAAAATCGAAAAACTAATGGATGAATTTGCGCCAGAAGTGAAACGTAATTTTTTAAATTCCTCTACTGAAGCAGCGTTGGCAGTGATGATGTTGGGAGATAATCCACTTGCGAATCTATTGAGCGGTGTTGGTGGATTGGCTGTTGTAGGTGAACCGAATGTGATGATGGGCTTTGTTCCCGATGTCAATTTTAACGTGGGAATAGGCAAGAAGGGACGTCCGCTTTTTGAATTGTGGGCAAGTGAGAAAGGAGGAGATCGTTTCAAATACACTATTTCGGATACAGACTTAAAAGGTGGATCACCGAATGCGGGTGCTGGTAGTACTTCGTTGATTATCCCTGCGTGCGGAGCCGATTTTGGAAAGTACGGAATTACTGGTTTTGTGGACCTGGAAGGATTGAACATTGAATCATTCGGATTGCCACGCGCATACAAAGCTGCGAATCTTGTTAAAAACATCACTTTCAAAATGGATAACGATGGAGGTGAGTTTATTGTGAGATCCACGAATCCGGCGCAAAATATCTTGAAGCAAGTGATCGATTTGTACGTGAAAGACATCGAAAAGTCAATCAGTAACCTGGTTATCTAATTTCTTTTTTAACACAAAAAATATGCTCGATCCACAGAATTACAATGTGTTGACTCCGGAAGAGCAGCACGTTATTTTAAGAAAAGGTACGGAAATGCCGTTTACGGGAGAATTCAATTCTTGGAAAGCGGTCGGAACTTTTGTTTGCCGTCAGTGCGAAGCGCCGTTGTATCATTCTGATTCGAAGTTTGATTCTGGATGCGGTTGGCCTTCCTTTGACGATTGTATTCCTGGTGCGGTTGGTAGAATTCCAGATGCAGATGGTCGACGCGTAGAAATTGTGTGTAATCATTGCGGTGGACATTTAGGACATGTATTTGAAGGGGAACGTTTTACAGTGAAAAATACGCGGCATTGCGTCAACTCGATTTCGATGAAATTCAAAGCAGCACATGATTCAAAAGTGGATTAAAGATGCATGGCAAGTTGCGGATTGGAAAACGATTCGTCAAGTTGCTGTTGTCTTTCTCCTTATTGCAAGTTTATTGTTGTTGGTGTTTAAATTGCCAGATTGGAAACGTGATTTTGTGTCGTCGACGTTGGATACCGAGGGAATTGCAACCTTGATTTCGTATCGTCGGTTGGAGGCAATGTCACAATCGGAAACGGGAAACACCATGATTCTGCACGCGCTCGAAGTAACGTACGCTTTTGATTGGAAAGAGAAACGATATGTTTGTACTGAAAATGTACCCAACACGATAAAAAATCAACCGTTTATTGAAGGAATTTTAACGCGTTCAATAAATACGTTCACCGTGCAATTTCAAGCAAAAAATCCGACTGAAAGTCAATTGCTAGTAAACTAGTTTTCCTCAGTTTCTTGACAGTCGAACAAGCGCACACACTCTGCATTTGTCATGTCGTGTAGAATGAATTGAGATGCCAATGCGAGTTGTGTGTAGTTTTGCGACGAATTTCCAAACGACGCGGCTTTTGTGTTCCACATAGCAGTGATCAATTCTTGACCGCCCGCTGTTGGATTGATTTTGTTGACAACGGCTCTCACATTCATTGAGCCTGCGTGGTACACATGCAAAACAAACAAGCGAAACCATAAATCCGATTCATTGTAGGCGATGTTGTGGGCGTTGAGGATCTTTTTGGCCTCGGGAATACACACGCGATGAATCAATCGGGCAGCGCCATACGCAGATTTATCAAAATCTTTGCGTTCGTCGACATATTTTGTAACCACCAATCCTTGAGCACGAGCTACACTTGGCATCAATTGAAATGCGCCGTACGCTCCAACCGACGATTTTTTCAACTGCCCCGGACTTTCAATCAATAAAATGGCTTGTGCATACCAAGGATCGACTCCCTGCGTTTCGAAGGCCAAAATTCCCCGCGAGATACTTGGATAAACTTCGTTGAATTTATAAAAATCGTTTTTTCCGGTTGTTACATAAATGAAATCCGTTGAATCCAATTTCAACGCCAACTTTACACTGTCTTTGTATATTTTTTTCTGCGCTTCGCTTTGTTTTTTCCAGTCTTTGTTTGACATACGAGCAACGATTTGTCGGTTGGAAGCTACGTTGACAAGACATGAATCTGGCGATAATTTCATGACTTCTTTCCAGAAAGCAGGTTGAGGTAAGGTGTCCCATAAACCTTCAAAAAGAGGTGTTGAATTCATCAATATTCCACTTTTAGCAGGATTAATTACTTCCACCAATTCGTGATCCCAACTTGGCAATTGCGCAAATGTACCTGAAGAAATAAGCAATAAAAAAAATAAAAAACGCATGGAGATGAATTTTTGTGATTCACTAAGTTAATACAAAATTTTAGATCATCAACGTTCTGTTTCGAAATCGTTACGCAACTCCTGTTTTTTTCTGTAATTTTGAAAGGTGAAAACTCTTCGTTCAATCGTTCAATTTCCCTTCATTTTATTGGTAAGAATTTATCAATGGATCATCAGTCCGCTTTTTCCAGCGGTTTGCAGATACGATCCAACGTGTTCCGCATACATGATTGAAGCCATTCAGGAGTGGGGCATTTTTAAAGGCACTTTTTTGGGAGTCAAGCGCATTTCAACGTGCCATCCGTGGGGAGGACATGGACATGACCCTGTCCCCAAAAGGAGTCCCGACAAAAAGTTGAATTAATAGTTGAAAGTGAATTCAATTTCGACATTGTCGCCCAGTGTTTTCGCAACGGGACATGCTTTGCCAGCAGCAATCACTTTTTTTGTCTCTACTTCGTCCCAGTTGTTTCCGCCAAGGTCGATTTCGATGACAATTTTTTCAATTCTTCGCGGAGCGGACCCCATGATTTTGGTCACAGTCGCTTCGCCGTGTTTCATCTCTAATCCGTGGTTGTTGCAATAAATCCCCATGATAGTAAACATACAAGAAGCGTAGGCGGTTGCCACTAAATCCGTTGGAGAAAATGCTTCACCCTTTCCATTGTTGTCTACCGGTGCATCGGTGATAATGGTTGAGCCCGAAGCTAAATGTTCGCAAGATGTTCTTAAATCGCCGAGATACGTTACTTTTGAAGTTGCCATGTTTATTTCTTTTGGAAAGTAAAGGTATTCAAAAAGGGTGAATAGCGCTTGCGTTGGGATTCAATTTGATTCAATTTTTCGGAGAATACGGGAAGGGATTAACAATTTTTCCAACGCAAATCGACTTGAATTTTATGGTGTATGTCCATTAAAAGCCGTAATTTTGTGGTGACTTTTTTTCTTCGTTCACACAGCGATTTTGCGGAATTTCCGATCCATCCGTTGGAGATTATTTCATGATTGTTAAACTGAATGCTTGAAAAACTGTTCGTAAGAAGAGAGAGTAGATAAAATGCATGTTTTCGGTTGTTGGAAGGTGAAATTGCTTTTCGGAACCCATTGAAATAGAATATTATGAGTGAAATCATCGACAAAGACAATAATTCTGTTCGGATAAAAAAACCAAAATGGTTGCGCGTAAAATTACCAACGGGTGAAAATTACCGCAAGGTTCGTGCACTCGTAGACGAACACAAATTGCATACGATTTGCGAGAGTGGAAGTTGTCCAAACATGGGGGAATGCTGGGGTGAAGGTACCGCAACGTTTATGATTTTAGGAAACATCTGTACACGCAGCTGTGGCTTCTGTGCCGTTCAAACCGGACGACCATTGGAAGTTGATATTTACGAACCGGGAAGAGTTGCGCACAGTGTCAAAACGATGGGCGTGAAGCATGCTGTTTTGACCTCTGTAGATCGCGATGATTTGAAGGACGGTGGGTCGGATATTTGGGTGCAAACAGTACGTGCGATTCGCCATCAATCCCCGCAAACAACGATGGAAACATTGATTCCTGATTTTGCGGGAAAATGGGAGAATTTGCAACAAATCATTGATGTGGCTCCTGAGATTGTTTCCCACAACTTGGAAACAGTGCGTCGTTTAACAAAGCAAGTTCGCATTCAAGCAAAATACGACCGCAGTTTGGAGGTACTTTTCCGACTGAAAAAAGGTGGAATGCGCACGAAATCGGGCGTAATGCTCGGTTTGGGCGAAACGCACGAGGAGGTGTTGGAAACGATGGAAGATTTGCGCAGTGTGAACGTTGATATTTTGACCTTGGGTCAGTATTTACAACCTACTCCCAAACATTTGCCTGTGGTGGAATTTATAACGCCAGAACGATTTGAGGAATACAAACAGCGTGGATTGGAAATGGGATTCAGGTATGTTGAAAGTG
>SSGT01000177.1 GCA_008017065.1 Crocinitomicaceae bacterium | reverse complement strand
TTGTCGATGTTTGAGATGATGAATTTGGGTATTCCAAAAGAAAGCATCGAGAAAATTTATACGTCTAAAATCAAATACAATTTTGCGAATTTCAAAACAGCATTTGATGGCTTAAGAGCAGGAATGAACGCTGTTGCAAATACCCTTAAAGCGAAAGATCCTTCAGCAGAACCGTTGTTGTTGAAAATCAAAACGGGATTGTCGCGTGTGATTGCGAATCCAACCGTGCAAGATGTGGAGGAAACGGTCAATTTTGCGTTTGAAATGTTCTCAAGTTACTCCAACGGGTTGATCGAAGGCGATCAAAATGCATTGCAACAAGTGCAGTCGTCGTTGAGAGAATGGGAAACTTCATGGGATTACATGCCACTTTCAGAAGCGATGGAATTTACACGTGATGATAAAAATATGTTTGCGCCAAACGGACGAAATAGCATGATGCGTATTTTCCCAAGTCGCGGGTTTATTTTGCCTGTCAACAAAGAGAATGCTGTAAAATCGGGTATCATTACTGCAAGCGAAAAAGCGGAAGCAGAAGACACCATCCGTTTTACTATTGATAAGCAATACTTGACGAGAGAGCAAGTGATGATGTTGGATATCTTGGCAAACAACGATTGGAAACGTTCAATCTATTTTTCATCGCCATACGGTTCAAGTGTTTCTATCGGTTTGTATCAAGCTGGACACGTGAAGCAAAATGGGGTTGTATACGAACTTTCTCCTGTCCGCGCGAAGGATAACAATCCAACCAACCGCGAAGGAATGTACAAAAACATTTTACAGGTGTACAGTTACGGTAAAATGAATCAAAAAGGCGTGTTGACGGATTATTACTCACGTCGAGAAACAAGCAAATACAGAACGAATTTTGCGAAACTCGCTGAAACATACGTGCGAGATGCAGAGTTTGAAATGAATCGAAAAGCGAACTACGAAGGTCAGATTGCGCGTTTCCGTGCTGCTGGTAATTCGAGGTTGGCAGATTCATTGCAAAATGTAATCAACGGCGCCGACGAACGAAGTGCAACGTACAAGAAAAAAGCGATTGCGTTGATCAAAAAATCACTGGATGCTATGCCAATTGAACGTGTGATTGACTACGGAGAACCAAATCCAGATGGTCGAAAAATGAAAGGTCTTGACGGAGCAGACTACGAAAGTTATTCGGATGGTGCGTTGCATGATTACGTGTCGATTTTGTATCGCGCAGGTGACAAAGCGGGTGCTGAAAAATTAGGTGCTCAGGTAGCAACAGAATTGGAAACAATTTTGACGTACTTTGAGAAAAGTTCGGCGGTAATCGTAGCGCGAAACAAAGCTGATTTGATTGCAGCGTTGAGTAATTACATGTCTATCGCTATGATGGCGGATGATGAAGAACTCGGAAATCCGAACGGAGCGTTGTCGATCCGCATGCGAAAACGAATTACCCACTTGTACCAAACGGTGTTTGAAGAAAAGTACCGTGAATTGAAAGATTTATCGGTGTCGTCTGGTCAAACATCCTTGCTCACTGACTTGAAAGGACATTTGGATGCGTTGGGTGCTCAGTTTGGCTACATCGCTCGTCCAAAAACAGCACCTACAGTGCCAAATAGTGTTGGTTTAAGTCCGGAGCAAATTCGTCAAATGGTCGAAGAGCAAGGAAGTCTATAAAAATAATTCATGCGGATTTTCAAAACCCCACGTTTTTTGCAACTTGTTTTCAAGCGAAGAACGTGGGGTTTTTCGCATACACAAAATTCGGTCTTTTTGACGTTTGACGATGGACCCAACCCCGAGATTACCCCGTGGGTGTTGGATCAACTAAAGATGCATCAAGTGAAAGCAACCTTTTTTTGTGTTGGAGAAAATGTTCAAAAATATCCAGCGATTTTTGAGCGAATCCTGGCGGAAGGACACGCAGTTGGAAACCATTCCATGCGCCATGAAAACGCATTAAAAACAAAACCTAGCACCTATTTAAAGTCGGTTTATCAAACGGCAACATTGATCGATTCAAGCCTTTTTCGCCCACCCTATGGGAGATTGACACCCATTTTGGCAAAAAAAATCCGAAAAGATTTTCAGATTGTGATGTGGACGTGGTTGTCGTATGATTTTGACCGAAAGGTGACAATCGATGCAATCGTTGAGCGCGCTCAGAGGGAAATCAAAGCGGGTGATATCCTCGTTTTGCATGACAATGCCAAAATTGCTGACCGTCAAAAAGAGCTTCTTCCCCGCATAATAGACGTACTGCACGATAAAAAATTGATTTCGGAAGTGTTGACTTCCAACGAGTAGTTGATTTTTTTTTCCAGTTTCCTTTGATGTAATCAATTTGTACTCTACATTTGCATCAGTTCATTTTATACAAAACTTATTAAGAAAGGTGGAGGGACAGGCCCTACGAAACCTTGGCAACCTGCGCTCAGTCGAAAGGTGCCAAATCCGATCCTTGTAACAGGAAAAGATAAGTTAACGTTTGTTTCACCAACACGCTCTTAATTATTTATTTACAAAGAATACAGAAACTGTAGTGGTTTTCGTGTTTTTGGAATTTGGAGAAGTAAGCAATGAAAAACAACATTCGTGAGATTTTAAAAGAACGTATTTTGGTCCTCGATGGCGCAATGGGTACGATGATTCAACGGCATAATTTGACGGAAGAAGACTTTCGGAAAGGATGGTTTGAAGGACATCACAAGCCACTGAAAGGCAACAACGACTTGTTGTCCTTGACCCGACCCGACATCATTGAAGACATTCATCGCCAGTATTTTGAGGCGGGAGCCGACATAGCGGAAACAAATACCTTTTCAGGTACGACGGTTGCGCAAGCAGATTACGACCTACAACACGCCGTATTTGATATCAACTTCCATTCAGCGCAAATTGCACGCCGCGTAGCAGACGAATTTACGATGCTAAATCCCGATAAGCCGAGATTTGTTGCGGGCTCGATCGGGCCAACGAATCGCACAGCAAGTATCTCTCCCGATGTGAATGATCCTGGATTTCGGGGAATAAGTTTCGATGAATTGGTCACGGCTTATTATCAGCAAGTGGATGCGCTGATTCAAGGGGGCGTTGATATTTTATTGGTAGAAACCGTTTTTGACACTTTAAATGCAAAAGCGGCATTGTTTGCCATTGATTCATATTTCGAAGATAAAAACGTTGAATTTCCAATCATGGTTTCGGGCACAATTACCGACCAAAGTGGACGTACCTTGACAGGACAAACGACCGAAGCATTTTTAATTTCCGTTTCACACATGCCGTTGCTTTCCATCGGATTGAATTGTGCGTTGGGAGCTTCCATGATGCGTCCATATTTGCAAGTACTCAGTCAACAAGCGCCGTTTTGTGTTAGTGCACATCCCAATGCCGGCTTGCCCAATGAATTTGGAAAATACGACGAAACACCTGAATTGATGGGGAAACAAATCAAAGAATTTTTGGACGAAAACATCATTAACATCATCGGGGGTTGTTGTGGTACAACGCCCGATCACATTCGCGTGATAGCCGATTTGGCGCAGCAGTATGCACCCCGTTCCCTTCCATTTTCAGTTTAAATCGTGTTCAAAATAGCATCTCAACAAACATCAAATGAATTTACCACCCTTAAAATTAGCAGGTCTCGAACCACTCGTTGTAACTCCAGCATCCAATTTTATAAACATCGGTGAGCGCACAAATGTCACCGGCTCTCGTGCTTTTTTGAGAATGATCAGAGATGGTCAGTTTGAAGAAGCGCTTTCTGTTGCGTTGGAACAAGTGCAAGGAGGGGCTCAAATCATCGATGTAAATATGGATGAGGGGATGATCGATGGAAAAGAAGCGATGATCAAATTTTTGAATTTGATGGCTTCCGAACCCGACATTTCGCGTGTACCAGTGATGATCGATAGTTCCAAATGGGAGATTATAGAGGCGGGATTAAAATGCATTCAAGGCAAAGGAATTGTGAATTCAATTTCTCTGAAAGAAGGAAAAGATACATTTATCCAACAAGCTAAAAAAATAAAACGATACGGCGCCGCAGTGATTGTAATGGCGTTTGATGAAGCCGGACAAGCCGATAGTTACGAGCGTCGCATTGAAATTTGTGAACGTTCTTACAAAATCTTGGTCGATGAAGTTCATTTTCCTGCACAAGACATCATTTTTGATCCCAATATTTTTCCGGTTGCAACGGGAATGGAGGAACACAACAACAACGCCGTCGATTTTTTTAGAGCAACCAAGTGGATCCGCGAAAATCTGCCGGGTGCGCATGTAAGTGGGGGCGTTTCCAATGTTTCATTTTCATTTCGAGGCAACGACAAAGTACGCGAGGCGATGCATTCTGTTTTCTTGTATCACGGCATCCAACATGGAATGGATATGGGAATTGTAAATCCATCCATGCTGGAGATTTACGACAATATTGAGCAAAATTTGTTGGAGCATGTAGAGGATGTGATCTTGAATCGCCGACCAGATGCCACCGAACGTTTGTTGGAATTGGCAGAGACCGTAAAAGGCGACGGAAAGAAAAAAGAACTGGATCTGACCTGGAGAAATACTTCCGTTCAGGAACGTTTGTCGCACGCATTGGTAAAAGGAATTGTTGAGTTTATTGAAGAAGATACTGAAGCTTGTCGATTGTTATACAAACGACCTATCGAGGTAATTGAAGGACCGTTGATGGACGGAATGAATATCGTTGGAGATCTTTTCGGAAGCGGGAAAATGTTTCTTCCTCAGGTTGTCAAGTCGGCGAGGGTTATGAAAAAGGCAGTGGCGGTGTTGCTTCCTTATATCGAACTTGAAAAGGCTGGATCGAGCGCCTCTGCTGGAAAAGTGTTGATGGCGACGGTAAAAGGCGATGTGCACGATATCGGTAAAAATATTGTTGGTGTAGTACTTGGTTGCAATAATTACGAAGTGATCGACCTTGGTGTGATGGTACCAGCGGAGAAAATTATTGAAGCTGCTATTCGCGAAAAGGTCGATGTGATTGGATTGAGCGGTTTGATCACGCCGTCATTAGACGAAATGGTTTACGTCGCGAAAGAAATGGAGCGGGCTAATTTGTCTATTCCGCTAATGATTGGTGGGGCGACTACCTCGCGGGTACATACAGCTGTAAAAATTGAGCAGAATTACAGCAAAGGTGCAACGGTACACGTGTTGGATGCGTCCCGGTCGGTGACAGTTGTTGAAAGTTTACTCGGGCAACGAAAAGAAGTTTTTGTCCATGATTTGAAAGCAGATTATCAAAAATTGCGCGATCATTACGAAAAACACCGCAATGCGAAAGTACTGTTGTCACTCGACGAAGCAAGGGCAAATGCACTGGTCTTGGATTGGAACGCAACGACGATCGAAACTCCCAATTTTTTGGGCGTAAAGACCTTGTTGGATTATCCGTTAGAGAACTTGGTTGACTACATCGATTGGACGCCATTTTTTCAAACGTGGGAATTGCATGGGAAGTACCCCGCAATTTTAACGGATGAAGTTGTAGGTGCTGCGGCACGCAATTTATTTGAAGATGCGCAAGCGATGCTGAAACGCATTGTTGATGAAAAATGGTTGGAAGCAAGGGCTGTTTTTGGTATTTTTCCAGCGGATCGTGAGGGAGATGATGTTAATATTTACGATTTTGCCGATTTTCGTGAAAAAATAGGAGTCCAACATACACTCCGTCAGCAAACGGCAAAAACGGCTGGCGTACCGAACCTTGCCTTGGCGGATTTTATCGCACCCAAAGAGTCTGGATGTAAGGACTACATTGGTGGTTTCGTTGTCACAACAGGAATCGGACTAGACGAACGGGTGAAAGCGTTTGAATCGGATCACGATGATTACAATTCCATTTTATTGAAAGCGCTTGGCGACCGTTTGGCAGAAGCATTTGCAGAACATCTCCATGAAAAAGTCCGTACTTCGTATTGGGGGTATTCACCTGACGAATCGTTAGATAATCAGTCGCTTATCAAAGAGAAATACCGAGGCATAAGACCAGCGCCGGGTTATCCTGCGTGTCCAGATCACACTGAAAAAATAACACTTTTTGAATTGCTTGATGCAACGCGATTAACGGGTGTAAGCTTGACAGAAAGTCTGGCAATGTTGCCAACGGCTTCGGTCAGTGGGTGGTATTTTGCGCACCCGCAAGCAGCATATTTTGGCCTCGGAAAGATTACGGATGAACAAGTACAAGACGTCGCGAAACGAAAAGGGAAGTCGGTAGAAGAAATGCGAAAATGGTTGGGAAGTGTCATCCATTAAAATACGGTGTTTAGTCGATAAATAAAGGGAATTAGTCGTTGACGGAAAAAATTAATGATTTAATTAAATCTTTTTCGTCGTTTATTACGTCTGTTTTAATAGATTTGAACAATTAGAAATTCTATGATGCGCGTAATTTTATCCATTTTTTCTCTTTTGATTGCCTGCTTCGGAATTGCGCAAGCACCGAATGCACAATTTGTAGCGAGTCCCTTGTCTGTTTGCGTTGGTCAACCAATCAGTTTTACCAACCAATCTACCGCAGGAGGATCACCCATTACCACGTACACGTGGAATTTTGGAAATGGTGAAACGAGTTCATTGCAAAATACCAATTTTGTCTACACAACTCCAGGCGTTTATACGATCACACTTGCTGTTCAAGCGGCAAACGGACAAGCTGACGCAGAAGTAAAAACGAATTACATTACTGTCAATCCGTCGCCGACGGCCTCGTTTACGACATCTGGAAATGGTTGTACCGTTCCATTTGGGGTTAATTTCACCAACACATCTTCTTCAGCGCCGGGAATAACGTATGCTTGGAACTTTGGTAACGGTCAGACTTCTAACCTCCAAACTCCGACCACGGTTACTTATTCAAATGCTGGTACATTCAATGTTGCATTGACCGTGACCGATGCAAATTCGGGATGTACTGCCTCGAGCAATCAGTCGATTGTTGTATCTAATTTTACAGCTGGAATCAATGCTCCTACTTCGGTTTGTGAAGGTCAGGCGGTTCAATTTTTGAATAGTTCAACCGTAGGTGCAAATAGTTTCGCATGGAATAGTGGAGGGGCAGGGACTTCTACGGCACAAAATCCGACATTTACGTACAATACCCCCGGAAACTATACGGTTACATTAACTGCACAAAACACAACTTCTGGATGTTCCGCCTCAACGGTTCACCAAATTACTGTTTTGCCAGCTCCAACACCGAGCTTTACAGCCACGCCAACTTCAGGTTGTTCGCCACTAGTAGTGAATTTCAGCAACACATCTACAGGCTCAGGAACATTCGTTTGGAATTTTGGCGATGGGGCGACCTTTACTGGACAAACCCCGACCGGACACACCTATTCAGGGAATGGTTCTTATTCCGTTGAATTAGTGATGACTGGTACAAACGGTTGTTCAGATTCAGTAACTATTTCTAATTTAATCACGCTTTCAGACCCAGTTGCTCAATTTACATCGTT
>SSGT01000001.1 GCA_008017065.1 Crocinitomicaceae bacterium | reverse complement strand
GTATTTGTCGGCGTGCACGTTCTACGCATCCATTTTTGGTGAATCTCCCTACAAGAATACAGCGATTGTTCCACTCGAAACGGCGACGCGAAACATCATCGAATTGACTGCTGCGCATACGGTGTTGAATCAATTGAATCAATGGCGATTTGTTCCCAAAAACACAGACGTAAGTGTTGGATTTGATATGAAAGTTACCGGTCGGAAGTTGCAGCTGTTTGACAACTCGAAAAATGCTTCTTGGTTGGAATGGAATTTCGGCGATGGACACATGTCGAGCGATAAGAATCCGGTACACGAGTTTGCAACCGATGGAACGTTTCAAGTTGTTCAGAAGGCAAGTAAACATTGCAAAACGGTGACCTTGGTTCGCGCGGTCGAGATCAAACAATAAGATTAAAACATACCCAATAATTCATTTATTATGATTCAAACATCACTCAAGAAAAGCGCTTATCTGCTGGTTTTGATTTTGGGATTTTCAGGAATTACATCTGTTGTTGCACAGCAGGATTTTAATTCATACCAGACGTTGAAATCGGTCGGAGTCATTCCAGAAGATTTTTCGGCGATGACGTATTCGAAAATCAAAGAAGATATTAAAAACAAACGTACCAGTTTGGAAGGACACAAAGAGCGCGTTTTTTTGGAAGGAATTCACTATTCGATCGACGAACTCTTGCATTCAGGAATGGTTATCTACGGTGATGAAATCACAAAGTATGTCAACCAAATCGCAGATAAATTGTTGGCAAAGGATGCTTCGCTGCGTGCTTCGTTGCGGATCTACACCATCAAATCGAATACAACGAATGCATTTTCGACCGATCAAGGAATCGTGTTTGTGACAACGGGATTGATTTCTCAGCTGACATCGGAGGCGCAATTGGCATTCGTGTTGGCCCACGAAATTTCGCATTACACCGAAAAGCATATTGTCGAAACATTTGAGTGGAAGACGAAAACAAAATATTCGGAGCGAAGTATTGAACGCTTGAGTCATTATTCGAAGGAAAAAGAGTTTGATGCGGATCGATTGGCATTGAAAATGTACAACGATGCGGGCTACGCGAAGTCGGAAATCTTACCCACGTTTGACGTTTTGCTGTATTCGTACTTGCCGTTTGATGAAATTGCTTTTCCCACAAACTATTGGAACACAGAACTTGTGTATGTTCCTGAAGAATTGTTTCCAACGCAAAAATATCCGATCAAGGCGATCGAAGATGCTGACGATTCCAAAAGTTCGCATCCAAACATTAAAAAGAGAAAGGAAGCGGCTGAAAAAGAGATCAACAGCTTTGCAAATTGGGGTTCAAAGGTTACTTTTTTAGGCGACGAGAAATTCAAATACATCCGCAATATCGCTCGATTTGAGAGTATTCGTAACGACGTGATTGATGCGAATTATGCGGATGCTATTTATACGATTTTTCTCTTGGAGAAAGAGTTTCCCAACTCGATCTATCTCCAGAAAATGAAAGCAAAAGCGTGGTTGGGAATTGCACAATTGAAAGAAGTAAATATTCTCAACCGTACATTGCAGAAAGTGTCGGAGTACGAAGGCGAGATTGCTTCCCTTCATTACTTTTTTCGGAAGGTTGACAAAGTTGGTTTGATCACGATGGCAATGCGTCAAGTGGAAGATATTCGTGCAAAAAATCCAGACAACAAAGAAATTAAGGCGGTTTGGGAACGGATGGTGAAAACGTTGACCGCAACCGAAAAGTTTGAGTTGAGCAACTACTCATCAATGCGTTATACCGACGCGAAGATGGAGTTTGATCGCTTGAAAGCCGACACCACGAAGCAAGAAGAAAAGCAGCAGGAGCTGAGTAAATACGAGAAAATTAAAAAGAAAAAGAATAAAAACGAGGTTCAAAACTTCGAGGCGGAGAAATTTTATGTGTACGCCATCAGCGATTTGTTGAAGTCAGAAATGTTTTTAGCGACGTATCGCAAATACAAGGAAGAGTTAGATGCAATTGCAAAAGCAAAAGAAGACAGTGACAAGTTGACGACTTCTGAACGCCGCAAGTTGGATAAAAAAGCGGAAGCGAATTACATGCGGTTAGATACGCGGGAATTGATTTTTGTGGAGCCGGTCGTTTATCGCTACAATCGAAATGGAATCGACCAAGTAAAATCTGAAAAATTGGCGGAAGATTTTTCGGAGGCTATTATCACTGGATCAGAAGAGTTGGGCATGAATGTTACGATCATTAGCAGTGCCAATTTGAAAAAGCTCGGAACGACTGGTTTTAACGAACGAGCAGTTTTGTTGTCGTATTTGAATCAAATTGCGTACGAGGAAGACATTGATGTGTTTCCTGTAGATTACGAATTGTTGTCTGAAATTCAATTGAATTATGGAACTTCCAAAGTGATGTTTTCGATTTTGGAGCACAGCTATCAGCCTGATTTATCGGGTATTTTGGTAGCATCTGTTTTTGTCTTTCCGGCAGCTTTGTTGGCGATTCCGTTGGAGTTGGTGAAAGGAAATGAAACGGATCTCAGCGTGATTATCATGGACATCGAGAAAGGAGGAATTGAAGTAGCAGTAGACTATTTTTACCGCGAACCGTTGTCAAAGTTGTCGATGGCAGCGCATGTTTACGACGTGTTGAAGCAAGTTCAATCCAAACCATTGTAATATTAATTCCAGAAGCGTGCGTTGTAGTTACGCGACGCAAGATCAAACATTAAAAATCTTTTATGAAAAAAAGCATCATCTATTTGGTTTTACTTGGTTTATCCTTTTCCTCGTTCGCCCAAAATTCAGGATATTTTGGTAAAAAGAATGTGCTTGATATTTCGTTCAATGGACAGTATCCGCTGTTTTCAAACATGAGAATCTTGTTCAACAACGCTCCGAAGTTTTGGACCGTGCAGGATGGAACGATGGTGCAAGGTTATGACAATTTTGACATCGGATTTCGTTTTGTTTACATGCGTACCATCAAGCGAAATATTGGTATTGGACTCGAGTTTGGCTACGACTATTTTAGCATTCAACGCAATCAGGTAGTGACCGGGTTTAGTTATGTTGCTCCCGAGAAAATGGACGTTTCTTCGATGTCGATCATGCCCAAAATTGAGTTTACCGGTGAAAAAGAATTGTTGCCGATGGGAATTGCGCATCAAATTGGATTTGGAGTTCGTATAGTGAATCCGGTCGACAAGCCGTATTCATACATGAACGTGAATGGCAATTCAGTCTTTGGTGAACTCAACAAGATTCCTGAAATCTACAAGTATACTGGAGGAAGCGTGAAAGGGTATACGTTGATGTATGCAATTAATATGCGTACGCCGTTGTCAAAATTTATGTTTCTAAACTACGGATTGCGTTACACATGGAATTTCATGTCCAAAGGCGATTATAATCCGTTTTCCAATGAGTCAAACTTGCAAATGAGCGTGGATGAATTCAGGTATCTTGCGCGACAACGTAAACAATATTCGCTAATTCAAGCGAGTTTAGGATTGTCGATTGTGTTTTAGAAATGCAAAAGTTAGTTTAATAAAAAAGCTCCCTGTTGAGGAGCTTTTTTCGTTTTTATAACGTGTTGTATCTTAATGAAACATGTCTTTCACCCGTTGGAAAAATCCTTTTTCACTTCCGTCCAATTGGGGTTTGAAGTTGTCGCTATTTCTCAGTTTCTCGAGTATTTCACGTTCTTCTTTTGATACTTTCGTCGGTGTCCATACATTAATATGTACAAACAAATCTCCCGTTCCGTAGCTTTGTAGCGCCGGTAATCCTTTGCCTTTCAAACGGAGCATTTTGCCACTTTGTGTACCTGGTTCAATTTTGATTTTTGCCTTTCCATTGACAGTTGGGATTTCGATACTTTCACCCAACACCGCATCGACGAAATTCACAAATGCTTCGTAGTGTAAATTGTCGCCATCTCTGCGCAATTCTGGATGGGCAATCTCTTCAATTACCACGATCAAATCTCCAGCAACTCCGTTGAATGGACCTGCGTTTCCTTTACCAGTTACGCTCAACTGCATCCCTTCTTCAACACCTGCTGGAATATCGATTTCGATTACTTCTTCTTTGCGTTTCAGACCGTTTGCATCGGCGTCTGCTGGTTTTTTGTCAATCATTTTACCCGCTCCTTGGCAAGTGGTACACACCGACTGTGTTTGCATGGCACCTAAAAAGGTTTGTGCAACACGCGTAATTCTTCCCGATCCGTTACAGGTAGAACATGTTTTGAAAGTTACACCATCGGCGTTGACCAATTTGTTGACTTTGATTTTCTTTTTAACACCTTCCGAAATTTCTTCGAGTGTCAATTTCATTTTTACGCGTAAGTTTGTTCCACGAACAGTTCTGCTTCCGCCACCACGACTTCCACCAAAGCTTCCTCCGCCACCGAATGCGCTACCGAAAACATCTCCAAATTGACTGAAAATGTCATCCATATTCATTCCGCCACCGCCGAAACCGCCGCCGCCCATTCCAGCATGTCCATACTGATCGTAACGGCTTTTTTTGGTTGCGTCGCTTAAAACTTCGTACGCTTCAGCTGCTTCTTTAAATTTTTCTTCCGCATCTTTATCATCTGGATTTTTATCCGGGTGATATTTGAGTGCAAGTTTACGGTATGCCTTTTTGATTTCTGATTCATTGGCATTTTTACTTACACCTAATACTTCGTAATAATCTCTTTTTTGACTCATTGTCTTTACTTCCATTTGAGGTTCAACAATCCAGTGAAAAGCAATGAATTCTTGAACGAACGTTGATTTGATCGATGTTCGATCGATTTTTTATTGACCAACAACAACTTTTGCGTAACGAATTACTTTTTCGTTGAGGTAGTACCCTTTTTCCACATCGTCGATAACTTTTCCCACCAAGTCACTACTGGGAGCTGGAATGTTGGCGATTGCTTCGTGAATTTCACTGTCAAATGCTTCTCCTTTGGCCAACATCGGTTTTAACCCTTTGCTTTCCAAGGTTGCTTTGAATTTGTTGAAAATCAACTGAAAACCTTCTTTCAAAGCAGCTGTATCTTCCACTTGTTCGTTGTTGGCGATCGCACGTTCAAAGTCATCCAAAACGGGAATCAAGTCTTTCAAAACTCCTGCACTTGCAGAACTGATCAAGTCAATTTTTTCTTTGTTGGTGCGCTTACGGTAGTTGTCAAATTCAGAATACAATCTCAAGAATTTGTCATTTAACTCCGAATATTTTTCTTCAGCCGTTGGTTCAGACTTCACTTCTTCTACTACCGTTTCTTTTTCTGTTGATTCCGTAGTATCCGCATTTATTTCTTGCTCGAACGCATCGTTGATTTCTTTTTCTTCTGACATAATTTTATTCTATTCTGGTGTAAACTTTAGTTATCAAAGATATTGCCAAGGGCAAATTAAAGACATCATGTCAGCTTTCAAAATGACAAACTGTTATAATGACATGAAAAGGCAATGCTTAAGGTTGAACAAATTCGTACTGTTTTTTGGAAACATTCCCTTTGTTGATGGATTGAAAATGGAGTTTTCCTTTAACGGTGTTGACTTTGAATTGAATCACGCGAAAGTTTCTATTGTCCAATAAATCAATCGTTCGCTGATCGTCGTTTTCGTAGACTTGCCATTTTCCATTGGAAGTTTTAAAGGTGTTTGGTGTCGCTACAAATGTTCCGTTTTCAAGTAGTTGAAGCGAAGAGTTGCTGTCTTGAATGTTGACGTATTTCCCGCTTAATTCAACGGAAACATCGTTTTTGCTCGATGAAAAGAAGGCGTAAATTAAGATGGTACAGAAAAGTAAGATTGCTCCAAAAAGCACGTACTTTATTTTGCTAGATTTTTTGACTTCTTTTTTATTCATGTTGTAGAATCCAATTCCTAAGAAAACGAGTCCAAAAACGAGTGTAGAAATTCCCAATATAAAGACAAGCAAGTATCCAATAGAAGTAAACATCTGCTAAAATGATTTATTTGAGTAATTTCTCAATTTCAACATGCAAACCAATTCCGCGAAGCGAAGCGCCTTTTGCAACGATTTTCCCTTTGGAATCAATCAAAAAACCGTTTGGAATAGTATTGACGCCATAAGCGATTGCAGCATTTCCTTTTTTGTCAATGACATGACTTTTCCAAGTCAATTGATCGGTTTGAATGGCTTTTTTCCAAGCGTCTTCTTTCTGATCAAGCGAAACGCTGAAAATTTCGAAGCCTTTTCCTTGCTTGAATTTTGAATTGCGGTATTTCGAATACGCTTCTACCAAATTGGGATTTTCTTGACGGCACGGACCGCACCAACTCGCCCAAAAATCAATCAAGACTACTTTTCCTTTCAAGTCTGCCAATTGAATGGTATCGCCTTCCTGATTCGACAAGCGAATGTTGGGCGCATCTTGTCCAATTTCCGTTGAATGAACGGTGAGACCGGCAAGCGAAAACAGAATAGAGAATAGCCAACTTGTCATCCGATTCGTCTAATGTCTGCCCCTAAATTGTTTAGTCGAATATCGATATCTTGGTATCCGCGGTCGATTTGTTCGATGTTGTGAATGACACTTTTTCCGTTGGCAGAAAGTGCAGCAATTAGCAAGGAAACACCGGCACGAATGTCTGGAGAAGTCATTGAAATCCCTTTCAAGCTGTGTTCGTTATTCAAACCGATCACCGTTGCTCTATGCGGATCACACAAAATAATTTGCGCCCCCATATCGATCAGTTTATCGACAAAAAACAAGCGCGATTCAAACATTTTTTGATGAATCAATACACTTCCTTTGGCCTGTGTAGCCACAACAAGAATGATGGACAATAAGTCGGGCGTAAATCCTGGCCATGGCGCATCAGCGATGGTTAAGATGGAACCGTCGATAAACGTATCAATTTCGTAACTGTCTTGAGCGGGGATGAAAATATCATCTCCACGTCGTTCGAGTTTAATTCCCAGTTTGCGAAAAACTTGAGGGATAATTCCTAAATTTTCGTAGCTAACGTCTTTGATCGTAATTTCAGATTTTGTCATTGCTGCCAAGCCGATAAAGCTACCGATTTCGATCATGTCGGGTAAAATTCGGTGGAAACAGCCACCTAAACTTTCAACACCTTCGATGATCAGCATGTTGGAGCCAATGCCTGAAATTTTTGCACCCATCGAATTTAGCATCTTGCAAAGTTGCTGTAAATACGGTTCGCAAGCAGCGTTGTAAATCGTCGTTTTTCCTTCTGCTAAAACGGCCGCCATCAACACATTTGCGGTTCCAGTAACGGATGCTTCATCCAAGTGAATGTATGTTCCAACCAATTTTTTTGCTTCAATGGAGTAGAAGTGCTCTCCAGCGTCGTAATTGAAATTAGCACCCAACATGGCGAAACCTTCAAAATGCGTGTCTAACCGTCTTCGTCCGATTTTATCACCTCCAGGTTTTGGAATGTATCCTTTGCCAAATCGCGCCAAGAGTGGACCAACAATCATAATTGATCCGCGCAATGCGGCAGCTCTTTTTTTGAAATCTTCGGACTCTAAATAAGCAAGATCAATGTCTTTTGCCTGAAAAATGAATGTTCCTTTTTCAACTTTTTCAGTTTTAACACCCATTACTTGAAGCAAGTTGATCAACTTGTTGACATCAATAATGTCTGGAATATTGGAAATTGTTACTTTTTCGGGGGTCAATAAAACGGCGCAAAGGATTTGTAATGCTTCATTTTTTGCACCTTGAGGAGTCAATTCTCCTTTCAAAGGTTTTCCTCCGTAGATTTCAAACGATGCCATGTGCTAGTATTTTTTCTTGAATTTTTTCTTTTGTTGGTTCCCTGAATTGTTGTTATTTCCGTTGTTGGAAGTCGGAGTAACTTTCGTGCGTTTGTTTGGCGTAATTCCAAAAGATTTTAGAATTTGGTTTGTCTGCATGAGTGTTTCTGGATTTTCCAACACTAATTTTCCGCCCGAAAGTTCCGATAGTTGTTGTGCAATCACGTTGTTCTCAACCGCGTCGTTGTTGTAAGCGAGGAATTGTTTTTTCATGAAGTTTGCCATCGTATTTTTTAAATATTCTTTGGCTTTTTCATCGCTTTCATGCACCGTTTCTTTGATGATTTTTTCGGTATATTTCCCATAATGCCCAAAGCGAATTTTGCTTTTGGGGTATTCCATCAACTGGGGTTTTTCATTCAGGATTTCTCTACTCGGCATTTCATAGGGCGAATCGACGTCCAATTTGAAATCAGACATCACAAATAAGTGAGTCCACAATTTGTGTCTAAAATCGTCAACATCCCGCAGGTGAGGGTTCAGTTGTCCCATCACTTCAATGATTGCGCGAGCAGCTTTGTTCCGTTCTTCACGATCGGTTAATTCCATCGCATGAACAATCATGTTCTGAACATTTCTTCCATATTCAGGAAGTATCATGTGTGGACGTTGGGTATTATATTCCATTTTCTTTAAAAACAAGTGTCAAAAATAAGAAATAAATCCGATTTTTCAGATTCATTCAAGGTTTAAGTTTGTGTTGTGAATCGCCGCCGAGGGAGCTACTTTTTAGTAAACGTAACCTTTACCAATGCGTGGTGAAATTTCGGATAGTATTCAGCCGCCTCAAAGGTAAGTGTTTTTAATAGATTTTTAGCTTCCATGTTGGCCGGAGTTGATAATACGGTACTTTTTTCTGCAATGAACCGTAATCCCGTTACTTTTCCTGTAATGTCGACCGCTATTTCATACACGACTTCGCCAGTATAATTGGAAACAATTGTGAACGATGGTGATCCAATGAGTTTGCGTTTGTCGTCGACGAGTTTTCCAGACAAAACTTGAGCTTTCGATTGAAATGAAGCAATGACGAACAAGCAAAACAAAATTGATTTCATGGATTTTTTAGTGTGAAGATACAAAACTTGAAGGATTTTAAATCAAATTAAACAAAAATGGGACCAACTTCTGTTAGTCCCATTGCTGAAAAATCGTTTTGATATTATCTTACAATCGTGATAAATCCATCGAATGTTTTCTTGTTGTCTGTATTCGAATCTTTTACAGAAGCAGTCCATGTATAAATTCCGTCTTGTACGATCGAACCGTTGTATGTCCCATCCCAAGATTGCGAAGGATCTAAGGTTTCCCACACTAGTTGACCCCAACGGTTAAAAATTTGCAATTTGAAATTGTAGATATCAATACCGTCTACATGAAAATCCCACGTTTGATTGTGTTCATCGTTGTCTGGTGTGAAAACGTTTGGTGCGTAGAAAATAATATCGCTATTAACTGTCAACACGTATTCAACGGTGTCTGTACAACCTTCTGGCGTAGTTACGATCAATTGAACGGGGTAGGTACCGACATATCCTTCCGGAAATTTAAAAATAGGATTTTGGTTTGTGCTCGTCATAGGCGACGCGTCCACCGCTTTCCATTCCCAATAATTGACACCTTCTGATGAATTGTCTTGCATCTGAACTACTGTTTCAAAAATGGTTGTTGGATTGGATGAAAACGTAAACGATGCCGTTGGAATTGCAATCGCTT
>SSGT01000151.1 GCA_008017065.1 Crocinitomicaceae bacterium | reverse complement strand
GAATACTATATTAATATCTATGAATAATTTTATTTTCTTTTTGACTAAAATAATTTTTGTTTGTATCCTTTTGATTTTAAAGTTTGGTAAAATTTTAGTTAATTGCTTGCGATCAAAATCTTATTTTTCTCTAAAGCCATTGTCGATTAGCAAAATTTTTGTTTTGATTTGTTTATTTTCAGTTGAAGATTCTTTTGCGCAAAACGTTACTTTCACAGCAAACATAAACTGGCCATCGTGGTCTGGAGAAAATAGATTCATGATTACAGGTCCATCGGGTTCTACAGCTTGGGTTTGCAACCCCGCTCAGTGTTATAATGGTGCCAATACTGCTTACACTGCGACAAATGTTGCTGTAGGAGCATTGACAGCTTCTTGCGCAGCAAATGCCTTTTCAATTACGAGACAAGAAAGACATGGAGACGGCTGGAATGGCTCAGGTACGATTACTCTTTTCGCGAACGGTGTGCTTATTGGGACTTATGGTTGTACGTGTACAAGTGCTAATTGCACACAAGTTTCAAGTTTTACTCTACCCTCTTCAGTGTTTATTTCTGGGTGTAGTATTGGGCTGGAATCGAATCCATTGTTCACGGCTGCATCTGGTTGTAGTAATGGTAGTGCTAGTTTAGGGCCTGGTGCTTATTATGATATTCCTGTAGCTGCAAATACCCGATATAATTTTTCTTGGACAAATAATAGTGGAGGTACAACTAGTGGATTTTGTGCTACTGTAACTGGTAGTACAGGAGCAACAAGCACTTCTTTCAATACAAATCAAACTGATTGGTTTTCAGGTACTACACCAGCAACAGTTAGAGTTAGTGCAAACAGAGCTTGTAGTGCGTGGAATACTACATCAGCTGTAATGACATATAGGCACAGTGCCCCGACAGTAACCTTGAGTTCAGGCGCCGGAACAAATAATCGAACAACTTGTATCAACTCAGCAATTTCTAATATCACTTTCGCAACTACCAATGTGGTAAATAGTGCGCCGTCCTCTGTGACGGTTTCTGGTTTGCCAGCAGGGGTTAGTGGAAGCTGGTCAGCTAACGTATTTACGATTTCGGGTACACCTACTGCAAGTGGCAGTTTCCCTTATACTGTTACAGCTTCCAACAATGGATGTACAGCAACAGCTACTGGTACGATTACGGTAAACCCAAACTTACCAGCAAGCGTCAGTATCGCAGCAACTCCTGGAACAAATGTGTGCATCGGAACGAATGTAACTTTCACCGCAACACCAACAAATGGTGGCACACCAACTTATCAGTGGAAATTGAACATGTCTAATGTTGGAACAAATAGTCCGACGTATTCCAACAATGCATTGACAAATACGAGCGTGGTTACGTGCGAAATGACATCCACAGCAACGTGTGCTACAGGTTCACCTGCTACTTCAAATTCGATTAGTGGAATCGTACCATCTGCTCCAACGGCAATTTCTGGAACGGCGTCAGCAGTTTGTCAAGTACCAGCAGGAAGTGGTTGGGTTCGTTTCTTGGATGGAAGTGGAAAGTTAGTTGTATCGATCAATCCAGGACTTAACAACTTAGGATTGGTAACCGCTGATGCGTACGATCACGGTGCTTCTGTATTGACGCAAGCATGTAATACGGGTACCAACCCAGAATGGACGACAGCTGTTTTGGGCAGATCGTGGAGAATCACTCCGACAAACAACTTGGGAGCATCGTTGGAACTTCCGTTTGAAGATGGTGAAATGAGTGATTTGGTAACTGCCTCTTCAAATACTTCATCGAATCCACGAGACAATGTTACTTCTCGGGGAGATTTGAAGATGAGTCGATACTCAGGAGGAAATCAAAACGGAAGTTGGTCAGACAACTGTGCGGACGGAGGAACAAGCTTAATTGGAGGCCAATTAGGAAACGGAACTTCTCCGGCGGGAATCGCCACATCACAATACGTTCAATTCGCTACGCCAGGATTCTCTGAGTTTTGGTTGCATGGAAACACAACGGCTTCACCATTGCCAATTACGTTGACAAATTTTGGTGCGAGTTGCGACGAAAAAGGAGATGTAGCCTTGAATTGGTCGACTGCATCGGAGCAAAACGCATCTCATTTTGTGATCGAGCGTAGTCGTGATTTAGTCACTTGGAATGTTGTTTCAACGCTTCCGGCGGGTGGAAACACAACTACCGAACAGCTGTATGCATTGACAGATGTAGATGCATTGGGTGGCGTTTCGTATTACCGATTGGTGCAAGTAGATTTTGATGGCGAATCAGAAATTTATGGTCCAATTTCAGTGACGTGTGAATCGACAGAAGGCAATTCTATGACGGTTTTCCCAAATCCAACGAAAGCGGATTTCACGGTCGAAATTACAAGCACATCAAGTGTGACAGGTGCAACCCTTCAACTGACAGATTTGACAGGAAAAGTCATTACAAGTCGTCAAGTAGATTTGGTTGCGGGCAACAATCAGCTGTTATTTTCAGACCTCGATTTGCAAATGGGAACTTACATCATTCGCATTCAATCCGAGTTGGAAATTAGACCGGTGAAGTTGGTGGTTAATAGATAGTTTCTCCAAAAGCAGATGTTTGATGAGCTATTGCTTTTGTATTTTCCTGTATGCAAGACAAACACTGGACAAAACTATGGTTTCAGTTGTTTCATAACTATTTATTTAATTTGTTTTTTGGTTTGAATCTCATTTTTTCGTTTCTCTGCTAAATTCGGCTGCGTTTTTTTAATTTTTGTAATACGAACATGTTTCATCTATTTGTATAACAATTATTTATTGGATAATTCAATGCGTTTCATTATAAGCTAAAAAAACTAACTTACTAGTTTTTTAGCTTAAAATCTGCGTTTTCTGTCGATTGAGAGTCCGGAATTACGATAAATAAAAAATTAAGAACGCGATATTTTAGCAGCCTTGTTGCGATTGGTTATGAATTTTTGTGATCGCACGTGCGGGATCATTGGTTACTTTTGCACTCAATTTTTAAGAGTCTTACTAGAGCTGATGAGAAATATTTTTATTTTTTCTGCCCTATTTTTTGTAGTATTTTTCAACACTTCCTACAGTCAAACAACCTATTCTTACACAGGAAATTCTCAAACCTTTACTGCCACTTCTACTGGTTGTTACAAAGTAGAAGCTTGGGGAGCCAAAGGAGGAGATGATGCTGGAACTCTTGGCGGTAATGGCGGTTACAACAACTGGGGAGCTGGTGAACCAAACGATGTCGGAGGGGAAGATTTTGCGATCATGAATTCGGGTGGCGCTTGGAATGATTTACCCGGTTCATCAACAAGCGGTTATTTTTTAGAGTGCGGAGTTATTCAAACTGCTGGATTATCCAGCGGAGCTACTAATTTTCCAATTGGAACAACAACGGTAACGTATCAATTGTTTTTGCCCGGATTGACTTCATCAGTTACGTGTACTTTTTCAGTGAATGTAACTTCAACGTCAACTGCTGCAGTGGCAATTACAGCTTCTCCTAGTGGATATGCGGGTTCGTCCCCAATTTATCAATGGAAAGTCAATGGAGGAGACGTAGGTACGAATAGTACAACATTTACCACAACTACACTGACAAATGGTCAAAGTGTTACGTGCGTAATGATACCGAATTTTGCTTGTCCTGCTACTTCGACGGTGACATCGAATTCGATTACGATGACCGTTACCCCAACTGTTGCGGCAAGTGTGACTATTTCGTCTTCTCCAGGAACAAATGTGTGTATTGGTACCAATGTTTTATTCACTGCCACTCCCGTAAATGGAGGTACGCCATCGTATCAATGGAGATTAGACGGATCAAATGTTGGGACAAATAGTTCAACGTATTCAAATAATTCGCTAACAAATTCGAGCGTAGTCACTTGTGTGATGACCTCTACAGAGACGTGTGCAACGGGTTCACCTGCAACTTCAAATTCACTAACTAACTTAGTTCCTGCGAGTCCAATGTCATTGTCGGGTTCAGCAACCGCTGTGTGTCAAGTGACAAATGGAAGTAATTGGGTTCGTTTTCTCGATCCATCAGGAAGACTTGTTGTTTCCATTAAGCCAACGGGAACCAATAACTTAGGATTAGTTACTGCTCAAGCGTATGACCACGGTGCGTCGGTTTTGACACAAGCATGTAATTCTGGAACAAATCCGGAGTGGACGACTGCAGTCTTGGGCCGTTCGTGGCGAATTGCACCAACCAATAATTTGGCAGCAGATGTTGAATTCCCGTTTGAAATCGCAGAGTTAACAGATTTGATTACTGCCTCTTCGAATACAGTTGCGAATCCCAAAGACGATGTTTCCGTGATTGGAAATTTGAAAATGAGTCGCTTTCATGATAACAATTCAGGAAATGGAAACCAAGAAGATGGCGGTTGGTTAAACAATTGTTTGGATGGTGGTACAGTGTTGAATTCGGTTCAATTGGGGAACGGATCTACTCCAGCTGCAATCGCAGGAGCGCAATATGTTCGGTTTGCAACACCTAGTTTTTCAGAGTTTTGGTTGCATGGAAATACCAGTGCTTCTCCGTTACCGATTACGATGGTTGATTTTACCGCCGCTTGTGAAGGAAATGGAGATGTGCGATTGAATTGGTCAACGGCTTCCGAACAGAATTCGTCGTATTTCAAGGTTGAAAGAAGTCGCGATTTTAATTCGTGGAATTATGTCACAACAATCGCTGCTGCGGGCAATTCAACAACGCATCAAACCTACGAATCAACGGATTTAAATGCACTTGGAGGCACTTCATATTACCGATTGGTTCAAGTTGATTTTAATGGAGAAACGACGGTTTTCGGTCCAGTCAGTACTTCGTGTGGGTCAGGACAAAACAGTTCGTTAAGTGTTTATCCGAATCCTACGAAGGGAGATTTCGTGATCGAATTGGTGAGTGATAAAAATTATGAGAATGCAACGATTCAGCTACTTGATGTGACTGGAAAGTTGATGTTGGATCGCATCGTAAACATCGATGCGGGCAAAAATCAAATTTACAACGAACAGTTTAATTTGCAAGTAGGAACCTACATCGTGCGCATAGTGAATGGACCAGTTGTTCAACCATTAAAAGTTGTTTTCAATTAGTAGTTTAAAATTAAATCATCATTTTATTTTCATTTGTTTCCAGTATGCGTTTTATCTATAACCAGTTTTTAGTAGCGTTCGCCTTTTTTCTATTTTCCGTTGCTTCGTTTGCACAAACGTGCACAACATGTCCTAATCAAACAGATTACGGAGTGAATTAGTGGCGGGCGTATGTCTATTCAAACGCGAACTTTACGGGGTACAATGGATGTTATATCGAAACAGAATTATTCAACCGAAATTGGGCAGGGTCCAGTCCTTCCTGTGCTGGTGGCGATAATACCTTCTCTGTTCGTTTTCGAATGAGAAAGAATTTCGTTTCGGGTTACTACACATTTACCGTTGGTGGTGATGATGGTTATCGATTGAGTGTAGACGGCGGCGCAACTTGGTTAACGGGTGATTATACGGATCATGTCTACACGACCCAAACTTCAAGTGTTTGCCTTTGTGGTTCAACAGATTTGGTAATTGAATATTATGAAAATGGAGGTCAAGCTCAAGTTTCATTTGACTATTCGTATGTTCCTGTAATTGCAGACGCAGGGGATGATGTAACAGTTTCCTGCGGACAAACCGCTTCAATTGGTAGAAATTCGATTTATTTTGAAGATAATTTTAGTACCAATAAAGGGTGGACGTTGGAGGCATCTTGGTCTGTAGGTTCCGCGGTTGCAACTTCAGGATGTTCGGGGAATCAAGGGCCTGGCGTAGATAATTCTGCTACCGCTGATAACCGTATGCTAGGCTATCGAATCGGGAATTGCTACGATG
>SSGT01000135.1 GCA_008017065.1 Crocinitomicaceae bacterium | reverse complement strand
GTCCTTGTTTTCCTTTCAATGAATCAGAAAGAGATTTCAATGGACGGTTAGATTCCGTTTTTACCGCCGACGATTTACGTGAATTGTCGAACAATGAATCAACAGATTCTTGCAACATACGTTTTTCATTACGCAAGATTACTTCTGGCGCTTTGATTTCGATCAAACGTTTCAAACGATTGTTGCGAATAATCACACGACGGTACAAGTCATTCAAATCCGAAGTTGCGAATCTTCCTCCATCCAATGGAACAAGTGGACGCAATTCTGGTGGAATAACTGGAACGACTTTCACGATCATCCATTCTGGTCGGTTGTCAATACGCGTTTGAGATTCACGCATTGCTTCCACCACTTGAAGTCTCTTCAATGCCTCATTCTTACGTTGTACAGAAGTTTCCGTATTCGCTTTGTGACGCAAATCATAAGACATTTCATCCAAATTCAATCGTTTCAACAAATCATAAAGTGCGTCCGCACCCATTTTTGCGATGAACTTGTTTGGATCTGTATCCTCTAAATACTGATTTTCTTTCGGAAGTGTATCCAAAATATCCAAGTACTCTTCCTCCGTCAAGAAGTCCAAGTATTTCAAAGAAGCTCCATCTCCTTGCGTAGCGATACCTGATTGAATAACCACGTAACGTTCGTAATAAATGATTTGATCTAACTTCTTTGTTGGAAGACCTAACAAATATCCAATTTTGTTAGGCAACGAACGAAAATACCAAATGTGTGCAACAGGAACAACCAATGAAATGTGTCCCATACGCTCACGACGTACTTTTTTCTCTGTGACTTCCACACCACAGCGGTCACAAACGATTCCTTTGTATCGGATTCTTTTGTATTTACCACAGTGACATTCGTAATCCTTCACAGGACCGAAGATTCGTTCACAGAACAAACCATCTCTTTCAGGTTTGTACGTTCTGTAATTTATTGTTTCTGGCTTCAATACCTCACCACTTGACTGCTCCAGAATAATTTCTGGAGAAGCCAATGAAATGGTAATTTTATTGAAACTACTTTGTTTTTTTGGTGTTTCTTTTCTGTAAGCCATTATAAATGCTTGTTTTCAAATTCAACATCTCGACACCGCATTCGCAGTACCATGGGTAACTAGTCCATTGACACATTAAGACCAAGACCTCTCAACTCGTGTAACAATACGTTGAAAGATTCTGGAATTCCTGGTTCAGGAATATTATCACCTTTCACAATTGCTTCATAAGCTTTCGCACGTCCCATGACGTCATCCGATTTCACAGTAAGGATTTCTTGAAGAATATTGGCAGCACCAAATGCTTCAAGAGCCCAAACCTCCATCTCTCCAAAACGCTGACCTCCAAACTGAGCTTTACCACCCAATGGTTGTTGCGTAATCAATGAGTATGGTCCGATTGAACGTGCATGCATCTTATCATCAACCATGTGTGATAATTTCAACATGTAAATCACCCCTACGGTTGCAGTTTGATGGAAACGATCTCCCGTTCCCCCATCGTACAGATACGTCTTACCTGACTTCGGAACCCCCGCTTTCGTCGTCCACTCATCAATTTCTGAAGGTTTTGCACCATCAAAGATTGGAGTAGCAAACTTAACGCCTAACTTTTCACCTGCCCAACCAAGAACAGTTTCATAAATTTGCCCTAAGTTCATACGCGAAGGTACCCCTAGTGGGTTCAATACGATATCAACTGGTGTTCCGTCTGCAAGGAAAGGCATGTCTTCTTGTCGAACGATGTTCGCAACAATTCCTTTATTTCCGTGACGACCCGCCATTTTATCACCCACTTTCAACTTACGTTTCTTAGCTACATACACTTTCGCCATTTTCACAATACCAGCAGGTAAATCATCACCTACCGAAATATGAAACTTCTTGCGTTTGTATGTACCTAACAGGTCATTTGCCTTAATGTTAAAGTTGTGAATTACACGTCCAACTAATGCATTCAAATCTGCTTCAGCTGTCCAATTTGTAGGATTCACAATCGAATAGTCAATTGCCAACAAATTCTTTTGAACGAATTTTGTTCCTTTTTTGATGATTTCCTCTTTGAAGTTGTTGTAGACTCCTGCCGATCTCGTTTCTCCTAAAATCTGAAGTAACTTGTCGATCAATTTGTCTTTCAACACCGCTAGATCTTTCTCATAATCGGCATCCAAGGATTCCAAAATTGGCTTATCTTGTGCTTTCGATTTTCTGTCTTTGATTGATCTTGAAAACAATTTCTTGTCCACAACTACACCTCTCAATGACGGACCTGCTTTCAACGACGCATCTTTCACATCACCTGCTTTATCACCGAAGATTGCTCTCAACAATTTCTCTTCTGGTGACGGATCCGTTTCACCTTTCGGTGTAATTTTTCCGATTAAGATATCACCCTCCTTGATTTCAGCACCAATTCGAATCAAACCATTTTCGTCCAAATCTTTAGTCGCTTCCTCACTTACGTTTGGAATATCAGAAGTCAACTCTTCCATTCCACGTTTCGTGTCACGAACTTCAAGCGTATATTCATCAATGTGGATTGACGTAAATATATCATCACGTACAACACGCTCAGAAATTACAATCGCATCCTCAAAGTTATACCCTTTCCAAGGCATGAACGCTACTTTCAAGTTTTGACCCAATGCCAATTCTCCTTGTTGCGTTGCATATCCTTCACAAAGCACCTGTCCTTTCTCAACTTTGTCGCCTTTCTTAACGATTGGTTTCAAGTTGATTGTCGTACTTTGGTTGGTTTTTTGGAACTTGGTCAATGTGTAGCGCGTTAATTCGCTATCGAAACTAACCAATTTATCATCTTCATTCCAATCGTAACGTATCACAATTTCATTTGCATCCACGTATTCAACTGTTCCTGATCCTTCCGCATTAATCAATACACGTGAATCACGCGCAACCAATCGCTCGATTCCTGTTCCCACGATCGGAGAATTAGGTTTCAACAATGGTACCGCTTGACGTTGCATGTTTGATCCCATCAAGGCACGGTTGGCATCATCATGCTCCAAGAAAGGAATTGAAGAAGCTGCAATCGAAGCAATCTGATTGGCTCCAACGTCCATTAAATTCAATTTCTTCGGATCAACAACTGGAAAATCACCTTCAAAACGCGCTTTTACAACATCCGTTGTAAACACACCATTGTCATCGATAAGTGCATTTGCTTGCGCAATCATCTTTTGATCTTCTTCCTCAGCTGTCAAGTAAACCGGCTCTTCGTGAACTGCAACTTTACCGTCTATTACTGCTCGGTAAGGTGTTTCAATGAATCCAAGTTTATTCACTTTCGCAAAAACGCATAGGGAAGAAATCAATCCAATGTTTGGTCCTTCCGGAGTTTCGATTGTACACAAACGACCGTAGTGCGTGTAGTGAACATCTCGAACCTCAAATCCTGCTCTTTCTCTTGAAAGTCCACCTGGTCCTAGTGCTGACAAACGACGTTTGTGCGTTACTTCGGAAAGTGGATTCGTTTGATCCATAAACTGTGAAAGTTGGTTTGTACCAAAGAATGAATTGATCACAGAAGATAGTGTCTTCGCATTAATCAAGTCAATTGGAGTAAAAACCTCATTGTCACGAACGTTCATTCGCTCACGAATAGTTCTAGCCATACGTGCTAGACCAACACCAAACTGCGCATACAATTGTTCACCAACAGTACGCACACGTCTGTTCGACAAGTGGTCAATATCATCGACATCTGCTTTTGAGTTGATCAACTCAATCAGGTACTTGATGATACAGATAATATCATTTTTAGTCAATACACGAGAAGTCTCGGTATCTTCTAATTGCAATTTCTTATTTAGACGGAAACGACCTACTTCACCAAGATCGTAACGCGTGTCAGAGAAGAACAATTTCTCGAAAACATTTTTCGCAGTCTCGTAATCTGGTGGTTCAGCGTTACGCAATTGACGGTAAATGTGTTCAACAGCCTCTTTTTCAGAGTTCGATGTATCTTTTTGTAACGTATTGTAGATAATCGTGTAGTCAGCAGTGTTAACATCTTCCTTGTGCAGGATTACTGTTTTGACACCTGCATCTAAAATTAAATCTACATGCTCGTCTTCGATAACCGTCTCGCGGTCCATCAAAACTTCATTACGCTCAATAGAAACCACCTCTCCTGTATCTTCATCCACGAAATCTTCGATCCATGTTTTCAATACACGAGCTGCTAATTTTCTTCCGACTAATTTCTTAAGATTGACTTTCGTAGCTTTCACTTCGTCAGCCAAACCAAATATCTCTAGAATGTCTTTATCAGTTTCATACCCAATAGCACGGAAAAGAGTAGTTACCGGTAATTTTTTCTTACGATCGATGTACGCATACATGACATTATTAATGTCTGTTGCGAACTCAATCCAAGAACCTTTGAAAGGAATTACTCGCGCGGAATACAATTTTGTACCATTGGCGTGACGGCTTTGACCGAAGAATACTCCGGGAGAACGGTGTAGTTGCGAAACAATTACACGTTCAGCACCATTCACTACAAACGACCCTTTCGGAGTCATATATGGAATCGTACCTAAGTACACATCTTGAACGATTGTCTCGAAATCCTCGTGTTCAGGATCCGTACAATACAATTTCAATTTAGCCTTCAGTGGAACACTGTAGGTTAATCCTCTTTCGATACACTCTTCAATGGTGTAACGAGGTGGATCGATAAAGTAATCCAAAAATTCCAATACAAACTGATTTCTCGTGTCTGTAATTGGAAAGTTTTCTGAGAAAACTTTAAATAATCCCTCACTATCTCTGTTCTCAGGAGTAGTTTCTAACTGAAAAAACTCTTGGAAAGACTTTAATTGAATATCCAAAAAATCAGGATATTCAAATTGATTTTTGCTTGATGCAAAATTGACTCTTGTCGCTATATTGCTTGATGTTGCCAAGGCTAAAAGATTTAATTCAAGAAAATGACTTTTATGCACTTAATATAAATAAACAGGAATAGGCACCCCGAAAATCGGGACGCCTTTCCGTCTATAAAGTAGAAAATTATTTAACTTCAACTTCAGCACCTGCCTCAGTAAGAGCAGCTTTAAGTGCTTCAGCTTCGTCTTTAGAAATACCCTCTTTCAATGTTGAAGGAGCAGCATCAACTAAGTCTTTAGATTCTTTCAAACCATTACCAGTTAATTCTTTTACAAGTTTAACAACAGCAAGTTTGTTAGCACCACCTGATTTCAAGATTACATCGAATTCAGTTTTTTCAGCAGCAGCTTCGCCACCACCTGCAGCAGCACCAGCTACCATTACAGGAGCCGCAGCAGCAGGCTCAATACCATATTCATCCTTAAGGATAGTTGCTAATTCATTTACTTCTTTAACTGTTAAGTTTACTAACGTTTCCGCTAATGATTTTAAATCTGCCATTTTATTAAATTTAAAAAGGTTTTACAATAATTAATTATGCTCTTTCTTCGAGCGTTTTAAGGATACCAGCCAATTTGCCACCAGCACCTTTAAGTCCAGAAACAACGTTCTTAGCAGGACTTTGAAGTAATCCAATAATATCACCGATAAGTTCTTCACGACTTTTCAATGATGCTAAAGTTTCCAATTGATTATCACCAACGAAGATAGCTTCATCAATAAAAGCACCTTTTAAAATTGGTTTATCCGATTTTTTACGGAATTCTTGAATCAATTTCGCTGGAATGTTAGCGACTTCTGAAAACATAATAGATGTTGCACCATGTAAAG
>SSGT01000140.1 GCA_008017065.1 Crocinitomicaceae bacterium | reverse complement strand
TAGACGAATTAGGAATTCTTACTGAAGACGACACCTACCTCGATAAGCACATTCAAGAAGTATTGAATTTACCGCTGGTTGACGTATCAGCAATCGCACAAGCCAATTTTAAAATTGTTGTCGACGCTGTCAACTCCACAGGTGGAATTTTCGTTCCTGCGTTGTTGCGCGATTTGGGTGTAAAAGAAGTAGTCGAATTGTACTGTGATCCAACGGGGCATTTTCCACACAACCCAGAACCGCTTCCCGAACACCTGACAGACTTGGCTGATAAAATCAAAGAGACAAATGCAGACTTGGGGATAACGGTTGATCCAGACGTTGATCGTTTGGCGATGGTTTGCGAAGATGGGACCATGTTTGGCGAAGAGTATACCTTGGTCGCATGCGCAGATTACGTGTTACAACATACACCCGGCACAACGGTTTCAAATCTATCGTCAACCCGCGCGCTTCGAGATGTTACGGAACGAATTGGTGAGAAATATTTTGCTGCAGCCGTAGGAGAAGTGAATGTGGTTGAAAAAATGAAGGCAGAAAATGCGATTATTGGTGGAGAAGGCAACGGTGGAATCATCTATCCTGAATCGCACTACGGAAGAGATGCATTGGTTGGAATTGCGCTGTTTTTGACCCATTTAGCAAAATCCAAACTGAAAGTTTCTGAATTGCGTGATTCGTACCCGAAATACACCATTTCAAAAAATAAGATTGAGTTAACCCCGGAGATTGATGTAGATGCCGTGCTTGCAAAGATGGCATTGAAATATGCACATGAAGAAGTCGATACAACGGACGGCGTTAAAATTTACATCGCTCAGGAGTGGGTTCACTTGCGAAAAAGTAATACAGAACCAATCATTCGAATCTATTCAGAAAGTAGTTCGGAAGCAGCTGCCAACGCGTTAGCAGAGCGAATTATTACTGAAATTCGGGAACTGATCTAGTTTCCTTCAAGCACGTTGCTTCATTCATAAAGTCTGAAAACTGTTTTTCTTTTATCGAGAGAAGCAGTTTTATTTTATCAATACCAAAATACTCCTTTCCAACTCGGATTGGGATTGAAAAAAGTATGAACTGTTAAAAATCTAAGATTCAACCCCTTATTCTCTTATTTTTATTACTATTTTTGAAAAAAAACAAAAATATGTTAAAAGAATTCAAAACATTTATCATGCGAGGCAACATCATCGACCTTGCAGTAGCCGTAGTTATTGGTGCGGCATTCACCGCGATTGTCAATTCGCTCGTTGCGGACATCATTACGCCACTCATTTTAAATCCAGTCATGAATCTTTTGGATGTCAAAGACTTAGAGAATGTTATGTGGCACAATGTGAAATATGGTAAATTTTTGGCGGCTGTAATTAATTTCATCATTATCGGTTTTGTACTTTTCATGCTCGTAAAAACGATGAATAAAATCCAAGAAAAAGCAGATGCAAAACTAAAAGCAGAGAAAAAAGAAGCGGATGAAACTCCGGCTGAACCAGTTCTCTCATCAGAAGAAAAATTACTGACAGAAATTCGCGATTTACTTAAAAAGCAAGGGTAAGCTACTGAAATTTCCTGCGATTTTTGAACGCACTATTTTATAAAACACGTGTAGTTTTCCTACATGTGTTTTTTTTTGCGTTAGTCATGCGTTACATTTGCTTTGAAGTAACTGTACTTCAATGAATCCACCGCATCCCCGTTCCTTTCAGTGAATACTTTGAAGGCGACAACAGCGTTATCTACCCAACAAAAATCCTCAATTGACCAATCGGTCAACCCAAAAAAAGCGACGGGCTGTACTCCAAAAACGCCTTTTCGCTTGTGAACCCGATAAAGCTGAACAAGCGACCGTTTGTCGTAATAATCTAAAAAATCGGCGCCATCGTATCCCGCAAAAACAAGAAGTTGTTTGTGATTTGGAGAGAGAAGCGCGCCCAAAATTCCACCGTCATAATCACACGACAACACCAATTCCTGATCGCGTTCGGGAAAAACAAGTGAGTTTGAACAAACTTCGTTGCAACGAGTTCTCAAAAAAAACGAGTTCTTACCTGCTTGAATACCTGAATCCAATTGGCAATCCAACCGCGTATTGACTTTATAGTTTTGAAAATCAACTTCCGTCATCGCTTCAAACGTGAGTTCGCGTTCGGTGAATACTGAATCTCGAAACGTAAAATAATCAAATCGATAACGGGACGAATCAACGCTTGAATCACTCAGAAACGAACCGGAGTTGTGCACAATATATGCATTTGTTTTAATGGATTTCGGTCGACAAGACGAGATACCAACACCAATTCCCAACACGAGTAAAATCAGGGTGTACATCTTCTTTCCATTGCTTAACCCCATGTGCAATTGCATTACTTTTTAGTTGCACTGATGGAATACACCATCGGTATTTTATCCGACAGGTGTTCAATTCGAAATTTTTTAGGCGCAACTTCAACCGTATTATTAAAACAATTGTAAGGCGAATAGTCGTACTCTCCAAAGGCGTTGATTTCAAGTCCATTTTCAAGTAAACTTGTCATCACTTCGCTCAAACTGTGATTCCAACACACGTATTCATGCGTGATATTGGCTTCGCGGTTTGCGTACGTCCCATTTTCTGTTTCAATGATCGGTCCGTTGTTGAAATAGTTGTATGCGATTTTTTCAAAATTATCGTCAAACATCCAAACGAACGGATGAAACTCTACAAAGACAAATTTTCCGTCCGGTTTCAAAAAGTGAGCCACGACTTGTGCCCATTTGTCCAAGTCTGGCAGCCAACCAATCGTGCCATAGCTGGTAAACACGATGTCGAATTGTTGAGCCAAGTGATTGGGTAAATCGTAAATATCTGAGCAAATAAATTGCGCCGAAGAATTCAATTCAGCTGCTATTTTTCGAGCGTTGTCTATTGCCTTGTCAGATAAATCTACCCCAACAACCTCAGCCCCTAACCGATTCAAGGAAATGGTATCCTGACCAAAGTGACACTGAAGATGAAGCACTTTTTTGCCCTTCAAATCTCCCAAAAGTGCCAATTCTATGGAATTTAAGGAGGAATTACCCGCGCGAAAACCATCCATATCGTAAAACTCGGAAGCGAGATGGGCTTCCGTTTTGTTGTTCCACGAACTCCGATTTACTTCTAAATAGTCTTCTCCAGTGCTCATTCTGTTCGTTTTTCAATTGAATACTATTTCTTCACCATTTCTGCAAAATCTTTCGCAAAATAGGTAAGAATTGCATCTGCACCCGCGCGACGCATGCTTAATAGCATTTCGTACATCACGGGTTCGTAGTTCAACCACCCATTTTTTGCAGCAGCGTACACCATCGCACATTCACCACTCACATTATAGGCAGTGATTGGAATATTGAAGTTTTCCTTCAACACGTGAATAACGTCCAAATAACACAGTGCCGGTTTTACCATCAACATGTCGGCACCTTCCGAGTAGTCGAGTTCCGCTTCGAGCAATGCTTCCCGCTTGTTGGCCGGATTCATTTGATACGTTTTCTTGTCCCCCGATTTGGGAGCTGAATCCAACGCATCGCGGAACGGATTGTAAAACGCAGAGGCATATTTCACAGAATAGGACATGATACTTGTATTTTCATAACCTGCTTCGTCTAACTCTTCACGCAAGTAGCCAACTCGACCGTCCATCATATCGGAAGGTCCGATGATATCAACTCCGGCTTGTGCCTGAGCGATTGCCATTTTGGCCAAGATTGGGAGGGTTTTGTCGTTTACAATTTCTCCGTTCACAACCAATCCATCGTGTCCATCTGACGAATACGGATCCATTGCAACGTCGCTCATGATCACCATCTCTGGAAATTCTGATTTCAACTTACGGATGGCTTCTAAATAAAAATTATCGGATGCGTAACTGTACGAAGCGATTGCATCTTTCAAGCTTTCGTCAACTGCTGGAAACAAGTCAAAGGTTTTTATCCCCAATTTCAAACAAGCTTCCACTTCTGGAATCAATTGATCCAATGACCAACGAAAATTATTCGGCAACGACTTCACCTCGGTCTTTACTCCTTTTCCATCGACTAAAAAAATCGGATATATCAAATTTTCTACTCCCAATTTCGTTTCTTCAACCATCGAGCGAATCGCTGCATTTTTTCTATTCCTTCTGGGTCTTGTGTACATCGTAACTTGTTTTCTACAAAGCTACTATTAATCCATTTAATTTTTGTCAGTTTTTTGTCAGAATACAGCGTTGATCTTTGCAAGTTACTAGCCAAACAATCACGCAACAAATTGAGGGGCTGCCCCTCTACCCTAACCACTACTTCTTCCTTATTTTTACGGATAGCAATTTTCTCTCCAGTCAGCAAATCATGTTGCTTCTGAAGATAGAAAAGCACGCTCCATTAAATTAAAACTATGCGAACACTGATGAAATGCAAATTACTACTCCCAATTCTCTTGTTTTCGGTCGTAACAGCTCTTGGTCAAAATCTTGTGGTAAACCCCAGTTTTGAAATCACATCCAGCAATTGCGGCAGTTTTGGCGGCGAGGGATTCTCAACGGATTTAGCGGCAAGCTGGAACTCTGCCAATTCAAATACTGCGGGAGATTCATGTTCATCACCCGATTTGTTCTCACTCTGCAACACACTTCCTGGTTTTGGTCCTACGCCCACGAACATGCCGAACTCATTTTTAGGATATCAGGTCTCGCGCACCGGGACACGGCATGCGGGGATTATCACCTATGAAGCACTTGGAAGTCCATACAGGGAATACATTCAAGGTCGGACAACCTCGCCCCTTGTTGCTGGTCAGGTCTACTGCGTTTCGATGTATGTTAGTCTCGGAAACGATGTGACGAATGCCACCAACAATATTGGCGTACGCTTCACCAATACACAGTACATGCGAGATGCGTGCACGCAAGGCTCTTTGATCAACTTACCACCACAATTAAATTATACGTGTGCACCGATATTAGACACGACCAACTGGGTTCGTCTTCAATGGAACTACACCGCGGTTGGTGGAGAACAGTACTTTACAATCGGAAATTTTTTCAATAACGCAGGTACAACCGTTGCTAGCACGGGCGTCACGTCGTTGAATCCATACGCGTACTATTACATCGATGACGTGAGTATTACCGCAAATACATGTTGCGCGGCCGATATTACTCCGCAACCTACACTGTGTATTTCAGATGCTCCAGTTACATTGACTGCTGTACCGCCGTTGGGAGCAAGTTGCACTCCATCGGCTATCACGGGTACTTGGAGTGGATTAGGTGTTTCATCAACTGGTGTATTTTCACCGGCAGTGGCGGGTGTTGGAATTCACACAATTACATTTAATTTAAGCTGTGGAGCAACTGCAACGACTACCATAACTGTCAGTCCGTGCGTTTCGTTGGTTGCTTGTGTCGAAACCAATGGAAGTATCACTGCCTCCAATGGAGTTGCACCTTACTCTTGGCAAAACCAAACAACTACACAAGATTGTAGCGCATGTATTTTAGCGTGTACTTTCCCACCAGGTTGTGCAGTAAACGTTACTTCATGGACTACATTCGCAACCGGAACAACCATTCCTGCACCCACAACCTACCCGATTCAATTGATTGACAATGCAGGAGGAACGTTGTTAATCAACAATGTTGGGTCACTGCCTGCATGTACTTCTTCGCCATGTCCTACGATCACAGTGGCGGTAAGTTCTCAAACAGCGGTAGGCTGCGGATCGACCAACAATGGTACCGCAACAGTTTCTGCTTCGGGAGGTACACCGGGTTATCAATACGTGTGGACCCCCGGTAATTTGATCGGCGCAACTCAAAACTCACTTTCTGCGCAAACCTATACGGTCAATGTATTGGATGCAGCCAATTGTACGGGATCAACAACGGTCACCATAACTTCGTCAACAGCATTGAGTTTAACTACTGGTTCAACGTTTGCAACCTGTGGACTCAACAATGGATCTGCATCGGTGAGTGTAAACGGAGGAACAGGAACTTACACGTATGCGTGGTCACCATCCGGTGGAACTGCCGCAACAACCCCCAACAATCTAGCACCCGGTACGTACACCGTAACCGTAACAGGCGGAGGTTGTTCAGGTACAGCGAGTGTAGCAGTGACTTCACAACCTGCACCTGTTGTTGTTGTAACTGCAGTGAATCACCCAACATGTATTGGTGGAAACAATGGTAGTTTTGAATACACGATAAATGGTGGATCGCCAATCACATCGCCTGCTATTTATGGTCCTGGCCTTGCAAACGCGAGTGTTACCGACGCGAATGGGTGTACCTCACCCGTTTCTGTGAACTTTGTCCTTCCAGTAATTACAGCAACAGCAACTACTGTTGGAGCGAATTGTGGCGTATCCAATGGAAGTGCGACCGTTTCAGCAAGTGGTGGAACTGCACCGTACACATACGCTTGGTCACCAACGGGCGGAAACGCAGCCACCGCAAGCAACCTGAGCAGCGGAGCATACACGGTGCTCATTGCCGATGCAAACGGTTGTACATTAACACAACCCGTCAACGTTCCTGCCATTGGCGGACCGACATTAACGTTATCAAACGTGGTGAATGCGAGTTGTGGACAAACAAATGGAAGTGCAACTGTCAATGCAACAGGAGGAACTGCCCCTTACTCGTATGCGTGGTCACCAACTGGTGGCACGGGAACAACAGCTACTGGACTTGCTGCTGGAAACTATACAATTACTGTTACCGACAACTCAGGATGCATTGTTTCAGAGACAGCTGTTAT
>SSGT01000082.1 GCA_008017065.1 Crocinitomicaceae bacterium | reverse complement strand
GTTGAGTATTTTGTTTCTACTCCATTTCACGCTTGACTATTTACGGATGAAATCCATCATGCCGTTCATGTACAAAGTATTTCGTTTTTTCAGGATTTTCATCCTTGTTTCTATCGTTTTCTCGGTGATTCCATCGACACTTACATACCGCATTTCGGTTGTCGGAATCAATGCCATCACCTTGATGTTGAATCTCGCTGTCATTCCAATTGCGCTCTACGCCGTGCGCGCTAAGTTGCAAGAAGCAAAGCTATTCTTACTCGCATTTAGTGTATTGAGTTTAACTGTGTTTGGATTCATCCTGAAAAACTTCGGGATTTTACCGTCGGTTTTTATTACGGATTTCGGATTGCAAATCGGGTCGGCATTGGAGGCAATTCTGTTGAGTATTGGGATCGTATTGAAGTACAAATCTACCCGTGAAACCGCAATCGAAAGCTTGCAAACACTCAATGAACTGATTGAAAAAACAAACGTGGAGCTCGAACAAAAAGTGAGCGAACGGACGCACGAGGTAGAACAACAACGCAATTTACTCGAAGTGAAAAACGAAGAAATTGTGAGTAGCATCAACTATGCTCGTCGGATTCAAGATAGTTTGTTACCCTCGTTACAAACACTCCGACTACTCCTCCCTAATTCAGCTATTTGGTATGAGCCCAAAGACATTGTAGCGGGTGACTTTTACTGGTTGAATCGCGCTGAATTTGAAGGTAAAGACTGGATCTTTTTTGCAGTTGCAGACTGCACTGGACACGGAGTTCCTGGCGCAATGATGAGTGTACTGTGTTACAATGCACTCGATTTGGCATTGAAAAATATTGACGGACCCGATCCGGGAGTTTTGCTTGAAAAAGTAGCCGACTTTCTCACCTTGAATCTCTCAAAGGATCAAGAACAGCTGGCAGATGGAATGGACATTTCCTTATTTTGCAAGCAAGATGGCTCCGAATTTATTTATTGGGTTGGTGCCAATAATCCGCTGTGGATTTGGAGAAATCAGGAAATAATCCAATTTATGCCCACCAAACGTCCCGTCGGGAAAGCCGAACAAGCGAAACCATTTTGCACCCACGTAATCCCAGTACAACCCAATGACCGTCTGTACTTATTTACAGATGGTTACGTGGATCAATTTGGTGGACCAAAAGGAAAAAAACTCAAGAAAGTCAATTTTCTGGCTTCTCTTGAAGAAACCGCAGATTTACCAATTGAGCAGCAAATCCATGAAATCAAGAATCGATTCAACGCCTGGAAATCAAATCAAGAGCAAGTCGACGATGTGTGCGTCTTTGGAATGGAAATATAGCTACTGAATTAAAAGCGCTAACAAAACGCCGATTAAAATGCTCGCCAATTTCGCCATGTTAAACCGGTGATTTTCGCTCGCTTCAAAGATGATTGTCGTCGAAATATGCAAAAACATTCCCACTACAACAGCCATCAAAATATCCATATTGAGAAAGCCCAACATGCCTTGCGTGAAGTATCCAAACGCTAATCCCATTGGAGTCATTATCGCGAAAAGCATCAAAATCAGCCATGATTTTTTGAGTGAAAACGAAGAACTTCGGAGTAAGGTCATCAGCGCGATTGCTACTGGCGTTTGGTGAAAAATGATTCCGAGCAAAAGTGACTGGCTCGACAAATGCGTGTGGTGTTCGTGCGCATGGCTTGCAGTATGCATTACCTCATCTGGAATTGCGAGTGGAATCCCTTCGATGAACGAATGAACAGAAAGTGCGATAAACAGCATCCAGGGCATTGGCTTTCCGGCGTGAATGTGCACGTGACCGTGTTCAATTCCACCCGAAAAATACTCCAAAATCAATTGGATTAAAAAACCAGCAATCACGTACAAACCAATGTAATGATTGTGCAATGCATACAATTCAGGCAAGAAATGATTGAACGCAATGGCTAATAAAAAACCTCCGCTAAATGCCAATAAAATTTTGATTACACTTTTTTGCTTGTAGGAATCGATCCACATCACAATCAATCCACCCAAAACAACGGCGCCAATGAGCGAAACAATGCTTATAAATTCATTCATACTTTTTGTGCAATTAAAATGACCCGATCCGAATGTTCTTGGTCGAATGGGCGGAGTTGAAAATCTCCAAAAACTGCCTGCACTTCAAATCCAGCTTGTTTCAGTAAATGGTTGAATTGATCGACATCCATACCTTGAACGCGCTCCGTAAACGAATAGTTTTTACCCGCGTCCACAAAATCAATTTGTTTGTAGATGTGATTTCCATCGAAACGCTTCGAAATGTTAAATTCAATTCCGTCGATCGTTTTGATTTCAAACGCCTTCATGTTTTTCAATACGGAATGTAGATTGAAAAAATCAATTACTAATTTCCCGTTCGGAACAAGCATCTGATGAATTGATTTCAACACTTGTTCGTTGTCAGCTTGTTGATCAAAATAACCAAAACTTGTAAACAGATTGACAACCACATCAAAATGTCGTTCGGCAATTGGAAAACGCATGTCATGCACTAAAAAATCAAGCCGATCGTTTTCAAACTTCTTCGCTTCCGCTATGCTATTTAACGATAAGTCGGCTCCAGTAACACGCATGCCGAGCTGATTTAAGTAGATGGAATGTCGACCTTTTCCGCACGCCAAATCGAGTACATGATGAGACGGAGCGAGCTGCAAGTAGCGCACCAAATTTTGAACAAAAAGTTGTGCCTCGTCCAAATTTCTGTTTTTGTAAAGAATGTGGTAAAAAGGCGTGTTAAACCATTCCTCAAACCACTCACATTTTTCCTTTTGTTCTTCCATGCGATTGCAAAAATAACGAACTTATTGAAATTTACTTGCATTAAGTTTTGTCGTTTCTATTTATTTAACACGAAAAGCAGTATTATTGATTTTAAATAATTGGTTTGTAACGGGTTTTATTTTCAATAATTGATATATTTGTTACGATTAATACTGATGTTGAATGGAATTAGACAAGGTTTTCCAACTTTTCAAATTTATGGAACAAGAGAACATTTTACTCTCGTTCAAAGGAGTTGTCACTTCCGATTTACTCACTTCTGTATTGCAAATCGTGGAGTCGAAGTTGAATTACATGGAAGAAGAAAAACGCATCAAAAAGCGGGTATTCCACGTACTAATTGAATGCATTCAAAACTTATACCACCATGCAGAGGACACCGAAAATATTGCTATGTTGGTGATTTCGAAAGAAAAATCAAATTTCATTATAAAAACAGGGAACTATATCGATGTTGAAAGATCAAAAAGCTTATCTTTGAAATTAGATAAAATTAACAAGTTGGATAAGGATGGACTGAAACAGTTTTACTTAGAATCACTTAGCGATGGAAATTTATCTCAAAAAGGAACAGCAGGATTGGGATTTATCGACATCGCTCGAAAATCAGGAAACAAACTGAATTACGAATTTATTCCGATGAATGAAAAGTATCACTTTTTTAGCCTTGAAATTAAAATATAAAACTAAAAACGCATGAATAATTTAACACTCGAAGGTTCTGCAAAAACACCCACTATCTCCTTTGATACGAACGGGAAACTGGAGTTGAAAGGACGCTCAATCCCAGAAAACTCGGTTGAATTTTATAAACAATTAAACGATTGGATTGATGCGTATAGCAACGTTCCAGCTACTTCGACGATTGTGGATGTCAAATTGGAGTACTTCAACACTTCTTCTTCCAAATGTATTTTAGATTTGTTTAAAAAATTAGAATTGTTGCACCGAACTGGCAGAGAAACGGTGATCAATTGGTATTACGAATCGGACGACGAAGACATGCAAGAAGCTGGTTTGGACTACAAAGCCATTTTAACAATTCCATTTGAATTAGTAGAAGTCGAAGAAATTTAGTAAATTACAGCGTTGAAGAAAATTCAGCGCTTTTTTTTATTTCATTCGAACACATACTTATGAAAGCAATCGGCATCACTGGAGGAATTGGATCTGGAAAGACCACAATTTGTCGCATCATCGAAAAATTGAATTACCCTGTTTTTTACGCCGATCAAGCCGCCAAGGATTGCATGCACGAAGATGAACAGTTAAAATCGGAAATAATTTCCCGTTTTGGTTCACAGTCGTATGTAAACAACGCGTTAAACAGACCGTTTCTCGCCGATGAAATTTTCAACAATTCAGCTGCCAAGGAAGCACTCAACGCATTGGTTCATCCAGCTGTTTATCGTGCGTTTGAAAAATGGAAAACTGTCCATCGCGACAAAAAAATAGTCTTTAACGAATCAGCACTGCTGTTTGAAACAGGATCATATACACGCTTTGATGCCACGGTACTCGTCGTATCTGATTTAGACATGCGGATTGATCGCGTGATGGAACGAGACAAAATCACGAAAGAGCAAGTTTTGGCGCGCATCGCACATCAGTTGAAAGACGATGAAAAGATCAAACTCGCTCAGTTTGTCATTCACAACAACCACACACAATTAATTATCCCTCAACTGTTGACGATTTTAGAACAGCTTCAACAAGAAAATTAGCCGAAATATAGATTTCCCTGTGAAATATGCAACTTCGTCGGTGTATTTTCGACGTATAAGCCTCCGGTTCCCAATCCTTGAGGAAGCGGATTGTCATAGGTTGCCGTAAATTGCGCAATCGCATTCAACCCAACGTTGGATTCCAACGCAGAAGTGATCCACCACGGAATTCCCGCAGCAGTAGCGATTGAGATCCATTCTTCACAGCCCGAAATACCGCCATGCAAACTTGGTTTCAAGATGATGAATTGCGGCTGAATGGTCGTAATCAACGCTTTCTTCTTTTCACTATCTTGAACTCCTATCAATTCCTCGTCCAACGCAATCGGAAGCGGTGTTTTTGAACACAAGGTAGCCATCGCTTGCCAATCTCCGGCTGCCAGCGGTTGTTCAATTGAATGAATCTCTAAATCCGCCAACCGCTCCAATTTTCCCATCGCTTCCGCGCTCGAAAATGCACCGTTTGCATCCACCCGCAGGGTTAATTCTGAAGCAGGAAAGCGCATTCGCAGGTTACGCAATATCGCCAGTTCTTTCGCAAATTCGATCGCGCCAATTTTCATCTTTATGCACGTGTATCCAAGTGCCAATTTTTCATCGATTTGGGACTGCATGAATGCCTCATCCCCCATCCAAATCAAACCATTGATCGGAATCGCTCTTTTTCCAGCTGTGAAGTCCGTTTCGAAGAAGATTCCACGTCCGCCTTGCTGTAAATCCTGCAATGCCGTTTCTACGCCAAAAACAACCGATGGAAATTGCTGAATTGAATTATACAATTCCTCATACGCCGAAAATTGACCTGTATTTGCACGCATACACAGCATCTGTATCTCCGCTTCGTAGGACGAAAATGATTCAAAATCGGGAGATAATCCCGGAATGATACTGCATTCGCCTGTACCAACCACCGATTCATCATCAGCCTTCCAAATGCGCAGAAACCAAGCATGCTTTTCGGTCAAAATTCCTCTACTTGTCCCACTTGGCTGTTTAAAATGAAACAATTTGCGTTCGTAGTGGAAACGCAATTTTGTAAAATCAAACGCATCAAAACTAAGAATCATCCGAAATAAGAATCAAGTAAAACAGCAAGTGCGAAAAGGACACTGATTCCAAATGTACTCAACGCAACCTTTTTCAATTCGGGATCAAAATTTCGCGCATCTACAGTGGCCATTACCTTTCGAAGATGCAGAATCAAAATCAAACATGGCAAGAGTGAAATCACAGCAAACTGGTTTGAAGCATTGAAGGAAATGACAAAAATTGTGTGTGTAATGATTCCACCATAAATCAAAAACGCATGATACATTTTACTGTATTTTGGTCCAAGTTTGACAACCAATGTGTTTTTCCCCACCTGCGAATCGTTGATTCGGTCACGCATGTTGTTTAGATTCAAAACAGCTACGCTCAACAACCCAATGGTTGAAGCGGGGAGCAAGTTCGTCCACGCAAATTGCGACCAACTGAAATCTGAGGGAAATAGATTATACACACCTAAAACACTTACAAGTCCGAAGAAAATAAACACAAAAACATCCCCCAATCCATTGTAACCATACGCTTTTTTACCGATTGTATACGTTATCGCCGCAAGGACACAAAATACCGCCAGCATGCTGTACACCAACCAAAACATTGAAGATTTACCTACTGCACTAAAATAAATCAACGCTCCAGCTGCCACGAGCGACAAAAAACTTGTAAAAACTACTGCTTTCTTCATTTCAGCAAACGAAATTACGCCCGATTGCACTGCACGCTGAGGTCCGACCCGACCAGCATTATCCGCTCCTTTTTGGCTATCTCCTAAATCGTTTGCCAAATTAGAAAGTACTTGAAATAAGACGGTTGTAAGCATTGCAAATGCAAAAATTGTTGCATTCCAAAACCCAGCTGCTTTTGCTACAAAAGAGCCCAAAATAATCCCCGAAAGAGAAAGTGGCAAGGTGCGTAAACGCAACGCATGAATCCACGCTTGTGATTTTGTCATGGTGTAAATTTACAAAACAGATTCAATGAAAATTTGTTTTTACACGACGAGTTTTGATCCTTTATCTATTTTTCGAAGGATTCAAACGGTTCCTAAGAAACATCCAAGGTAGTGTTATCAACTTGTTGTAGTCGGTATAATATTTCGCAACAAAACATGCCGAAATTTACTGTGCGCACATAAAAAATTATATCTTTACACCTATGGGAAACGATGCAATTCAAAAAACAACTCTTTGTGAAATGCTGGGGATTCAATACCCTATCATCATGGCTCCGATGTTCTTGGTTTCGAATGTGGACATGCTTGTAGCCGGTATCAACGCAGGTATAACAGGAGCGATTCCAGCGATGAATTTTAGAACGACGGCTGAACTGCGAAGCGCTATTCACTTGATCCGAAAGCAGTGCGACGGACCGTTTGGAATCAATTTGATTGTCAACAAATCCAATTTCTTGTACAAGGAACAACTTGAGCTCATTTGTGCAGAAAAAGTAGATTTCATCATTACATCATTGGGTTCACCCGAGGAAACAATTCGCGTAGCACATCAAGCAGGCGTGAAAGTTTTTTGCGATGTTACGGACGTCAAGTATGCACAAAAAGTAGAAAAACTAGGTGCAGATGCATTAATTGCCGTCAACAAAGAAGCGGGTGGGCATGCTGGAAATCTTTCCTATACCGAACTCATTCCATTGCTTCAAAACGCATGTTCAATTCCCATCATATCTGCTGGAGGAGTTGGAGATTCGACGAGTTATCAAAAGATGATGAAGATGGGGATTGCTGGAGTGTCAGTTGGCACTGTTTTTATAGCTTCTACGGAGTCGGGCGTTAGCAACGAATACAAACAGGCGTGCGTAGACTACCAAGCAAAAGACATCGTGATGACTACCAAGTTGTCAGGAACACCTTGTACGGTAATCAACACACCCTATGTTCAACAAATTGGAACACACCAAAATATGCTTGAGAAAATTCTCAACGGTAATAAACGCTTAAAAAAATGGTTTAAAGCATTTACATTTTATCGCGGGATGAAAAAACTCGAACATGCAGCATTTGCAGCAACGTATAAAACTGTTTGGTGTGCAGGTCCGACCGTCGATTATATACATGCAATTAGACCGATACATTCAATCGTAAAATCAATCGTAAATGACGAAAAGTAACCCTCAATCTCTTGGAAAAATGCGTTGGATGCTTTTTCTACTTGGTACATTCAAAATCCCAATGATCGGCTATTTGCGACCGCGCTTGATGGAGTTGACCGATGCCCATGTATTGGTTCGCATTAAATGCCGACGACGATCAAAAAATCACTTAAACTCAATGTATTTTGGTGCATTGGCAGTTGGAGCAGATATTTCAGCGGGCATTCATGCATTCTACTTTGCTAAAAAACACAACTTAAAAGTTTCGTTTGCATTCAAAAGTATGCACGTAGAATTTTTAAAACGCGCAGAAACAGACGTTACTTTTTCTTGTGAGCAAGGACGATTAATTGAAGAAATTGTATTAGAAAGCCATCAAACGCACACACGAATTAACCGACAGATCGATGTACGCGCGTTGAACACGGCGGGGGAATTAGTCGCCACTTTTGTTATGGAAATATCGGTAAAAGTAGTCGACTAAACAACTCGAAAGCACACGATCGTGGCAGCTAGTCCATTCGTTTGAATGCACGAGTCATTTCTCGTTTTCCCGGTGGACCCGGTAGCACCTCCACCTCATAACCAACTGTTTTCAAATCTCTTTTCACTTGTCCTTTCGCACAATACGTGACTAGAAAACCATTTTCGCGGGTGATGCGATACATTTTCTGTAGAACAGGTAGTTCCCACATCTCTGGTTGCGTTCGTGGACCGAATGCATCGAAATAAATCAGATCAAATTGTTCAAACTGTGCTTCAAATGTTTCCATTTTTTCGTGTCGCTTTTCCAAGGTAAATCCAGGTAAAATTTCAACTACTTCGTTCCACGGTGCACGATGCATCAATTGATATAGTTTTTTTAAATCCTGATTTTCAAACAAATCAGTATAATTCAATTCTTCTATTTCAAGGGTGGAAACGGGATAAGCCTCAAGTCCAACATACTGAATCGTTAAGTTCGCCTTCCATGCTGCTTCCAATGTCAAAATTGCGTTTAGCCCTGTACCAAAGCCCACTTCAAGTATTTTCACTGCGGTGTTTGGTGCTAACTGTTCGAGCCCATTTTTTAAAAAAACATGTCTTGCCTCCTGCAAAGCACCGTGTGTGGAGTGATACTGTTCGTTCCATTCAGGAATATGAATTGTTTTCGAACCATCCGCGGTTACTATTATTTCTCGCTGCATCATGGAGCAAAGGTATCAAATTAGTCCCGACGAAGTAAAATTGTGTAGATTCAATTTTGCGAAGCGTTGATTTAAGGGGAGCTAAGTGTTGCGTAACGGTTAAGCAACGGATAAGATCGTCGATTCCCCGAAAAAGCAAAACGTTGCGTAATTCGAGGTGTCATTTTCGTTAAAACCTCCTGTTTATAAGGACCTAAGTGTTGCGTAACGGTTATGCAACGGATAAGATCGTCGATTCCCCGAAAAGCAAAACGTTGCGTAATTCGAGGTGTCATTTTCGTTAAAACATCCTGTTCATGCGGACCTAAGTGTTGCGTAACGGTT
>SSGT01000174.1 GCA_008017065.1 Crocinitomicaceae bacterium | reverse complement strand
TTCACCGATGCACGCAACCAACACGTGTTTGGGCAAATCAGCTTGTTGTGTATAAAAGCGATATGCATTCTTGCTTCCGAAGAAAATGGCATCGTAAGCTGCAGGAAATGTAGCATTCACCAACTCAAATTCAATGAAGGATTGTGCGATGAGCGAACAATTTCTACGTGCTAAAAATGAACCCAATTGTTGAAGTTCAGCGGTTGGTTTGGTGATCAGAACGTTCATAAACAACGCATCTTACTCTTCATCCACTTCATTGATCTCTTCCACGATCAATTCAGCCATGTTTTCGGTTTCGTCAAATTCATAGAGCATCCAATCTGCTCCGTCTTCCCAGTTTTTGGCGTGCGACACATAAACTTTTCGCTCCGATTCGCAGTAAACACCGAGTGGGAGCTGGCATCCGCCTTCCAATAAATTCAATACTTTTCGCTCTACTGCGATGCGCTCCGCTATTTCTGGATGGTGAATCGCTTGAAGGATTTCCAACAATTCACGATCATCTTCGCGTACCTGAAGTGCCAAAACACCCTGTGCTGGCGCAGGAATCACGACTGTGGGATCCAATACCTCAACATGAAATTCAGACAAATCCAACTGCAAACGATCGACGCCCGCTTTTGCCAATAAAATAGCATCGTAATTTCCGTCTTTCAACTTTTGAATGCGTGTTGGAACATTTCCTCTCAAATCTTTGATTTCCAAATCAGGACGAAAACGAACTACTTGCGATTTTCTGCGAGCCGAAGAGGTTCCAATGACGGCATTCTCCACTAAATTCCAGTCTTGTGTCAAGTCTACTTTTTCTTTTCGAATCAGCAATAAATCGGATGGATCCTCACGTTCCGATACAGCGCCTACCACCAAACCTGCTGGTGAATTGGTTTCCAAATCTTTGTGCGAATGCACCGCCAAATCGATGGATCCCTCCAACAAAGCGGTTTCAATCTCCTTTGTGAAAAACCCTTTTCCTTCCAGTTTGTCAAAACTCAAATGCTGAATCGCGTCGCCTTGCGTAACGATTACTTTGATTTCGATTTCATGTCCTAAATTTTCCAATTGCTTACGCACATGATTTGCTTGCCACAATGCCAAGTCACTGCCTCGAGAACCAATAATAATCTTCTTCATACGCTTAAATTATCTGTTGATGTGAAACCCAAAAGTATCACAATTATTTATTCAAAATTAGGGAACTGTGAAAAATGATACGTTGAACGGACGTTGAATCCTATTTCAACATGATTTCTTTCGCCATTTTCATGGGCATACTCATGTATTTTTTTTCCATGTAACCGATTACTTTTTCCAGTACGTCTCGGGATTGATCATCCAAGGCGAGCAATTCGTTTTTGAACACTTCATTCATTGCTGTAGAACGAATTTCTTTTACCATTGTGGGAACAGCGCGCATCGCTAATTCAACAGATCGCACTTTTTGAAGGTGCTGAAATTCGAGTATTGATTCCATCAAAATTTCCTCAACGTGTGAAATTTCGTTGGAACGCTCTTTCAAGTTTTGGTCTGAAATTTTTTGCAAGACATCAACTGATATATGCGTGACTTTGTGTTCATCCACGATTGATTTGTCTAAATCGTGCGGAATCGCAATATCAATTACCACTTTCTTACTCGTTTCGTTTTGTAACAGCTGTTTGTAGATTGCAGGTGTAATAACATGCTCTTCTGAACCAGTACACGAAATGATTATATCAAATCCTTTGTCATAGGACGCCAAGGTTTCCAGTGAATACGCTTGTCCATTCAAATCCGACGCCAATGCAACAGCTTTTGAAAAGGTACGGTTAAAAACTGCAAAATTCTTATATCCGTGTTTTTTCAAAAATTTACTCATGTTGGTATTGGTGACACCCGCGCCAACAATCAATACACGCGCATCCAAAGGGATGTTCATGTCTCTCAAAGTATGATATGCTAATGCAACAACCGAAACCGGCTTGCGTGCAATACTTGTTTCCGTGTATACGCGTTTCGCTGTTTCTACGGTATGACGCATCAAAATTCGGATAAAATCACCCGTTAAGTTCATTTTCCGCGACGCTTCAAATGCATTTCTAACTTGGGTAATGATTTCTCGTTCACCAACTACCATGGAGTCGATGGACGAGGCAACTTGCAAAATATGGTCAATTGCAGGCATTGCGGTGTACAAGCTTCCCGATTCTACAAATGCATCAATTTCTTCACTCGTATATTGTGGATACAAGGACGAAAAAAAATCTTTCAAAAACTCCATACCGATCGCTCTTTCTGTACAAAAGAGGTACTCAACACGATTGCATGTAGAAAGGAACATCAATTCAGAAAGGCCCATTTTTTCTTTCAAAGCAGTAAGCTTTTCCGGCTGAGCATCGGATTCAATATGCAATTTCCCCACTTCGCTTACGTCAAAGTTTCGGTGTGTAAATGCGATAATATGAAATTGTTCCAACATGTTTTATCTGAATTCGATTACAAAGTTGCAGATATACGCTTAAAACATTGTCATAGTTTTGTCAAAACTGTTTATTTAGAAAGGATTTAAATTAATCAACAAACAGAAAAACCGCAGAATAGCGTCGTGTTGAACAATCAGAAAAAAACATTATCTATTGATTTACATCTTTTTAGATCCAAAAAATTGAACTCAATCGGCGAAACTCACTTTCGTCTGAGCCATCTTGGCAACAAGAATGCGCCGATAAATAAATACGGAAAATAGGAAATCAATCGCCACAACAAGGCCAGTCCAGCAAGCAAGAGAGCAGACTTGCTGAAATCTGCCATTAATTCACCAAATGCATATTCCGCGACACCACTTCCTCCGGGCGTTGGACTTACCCGCATAAGAAGCCACAGCACAAGCTGCTTTCCGAGGATAAACAGATGGTCGTTCCATCGGAGCGCTAAAAATGCAGCGAGGATACAATTGATCACTAAAAACCGAGAGATCCAAGACATCATTGTAGCGGCAAAACTAGAAATCCAAAAACCAAGCGTTTCTTGCTTTAGTTCATTGGAAGTAACAACAATTTCTTCACCCGTAGCGATTGCTTTGTGGCGCCACTTCTTCAAAAACGGGAGTCGGAACAAAAACCCCAAAAACCTACCCATCAATTGCGGATACCAAAAGATGCTGATAAAAAGCAATATACATACGAAGCTAAACAAGCCGACAGCAAACCAAAATGCAAATTCAACACCTTGTTGCGCACCAGTTGCGGCAGGGAACAACATGCTTGGCGAGATGAATAAAAAAACAAATGGAACCATTAATACATAGAACAGGTTATCCATCATCGCCGTGATGACCACAATTGCAGTTGCTCTTCCCAATTCTATTTTCTCTTTATTCAAGATAAACATTGCAACCGTCGTACCGCCCACCACACCCGGCGAGAGCGCTGAGGCGAACTCCCATAACATTATCACATTGAAACTTGCTTTCCAATTCAATCGTTTCTGGGTCAAAATCCGAATGCGAAGCATGTACGCAAAATCACGACCAACCATAAAAACCAGGGCCATCAACATCCAAAAAATAGATTGGCTCGTCCAATTAATTTCTTGCAATAAATCCCCAATTTGTTGTTTGCGAAAACCTCCCCCTTGCGCTATCTGAAATTCGGCTTCTAGGCTGTAGTCAATGACTCCATTTTTATTGCTGTCGACCCACGCGTGTGTACCATTTCCTCCACTTGCCTCTACAAAATGTGCTTCTTGCAAACTACTGACAACCATCCACGCGGCAATTCCTAAGCCCAAGAAAATTGCTATTCCCATTTTCCACGAACTAAAAGCCGATTGAATTACGTTTTCGTTATTTTCCATTCGGCATTGGTATTAGGGTTGCTTCAATCTCCCAATTTGCACGCACTTTAACTCCTGTCGAGAAAAACTGAATCTCTTCTGGCTGTAGATCAAGTGCCCTGTTGCCAACATCCCACTGACCGTTTGCATTTGAATCTAAAATTGCTCGAAACGTGTATGTATCAGGCGGCAAATTTTCAATGCGAATTTGATTTGTTGTGCGGTTCGCAGGAATGGTAAAAACAACTTTATTTCCGTTGAGCACTTCGACAAACGCATTCGGATGAACGGATGATACGTCCAATAAAATCACACCCAATTCTTCTATATTTTTTGACTTAAATCTTACATTATAACTAAAAAAATCATTTATATTTTTAAACGAAATTGAATTTTTCAATAGATTTAATTTCAAATCTTTAAATTCATTTTCTTGAACAATTACTTTCAATTCATTTTTTGAAATATTAATCAACGAAAACGATAGTTTTAGTGAATCTGTATTTAGCAGTTCAATCAAGCTTGTATCGACCGCTATCACTTCGTCGGAGAAACGAAGAACGAGTTCATTGGAAGGAAATAAAAATCCATTTTCTAAATTCGTTTCCAAGGTCGGTGACTTGAGTTTATCTTTCTCAGAAAAACGAATAGAAATCGTGTCTTGAACCTCAGCAGACGAAGCAACCAACTGAAGTGTATTCGTCGGTGGAAAATCGATCAACAATTCCAATGAATCTGAACGAAACCGTCGATTTATCGCAACGGGAGATGCATTGACCGAAAAAGAAAAACCTTCCAACGATTGATTGGACCCAACCAAAAGTAAACCCGGCGGAACAAACGTGGCATTTATTCTTCTTTTTTGAACTGGTTGATACATTCGAATTGCTGAACTATCAATCAGTGACGACGCTAAATCAACAAGATTTGATTGAAACGCAAAACGTTCGCTTGGCTGAAATTTCAAGTCTTTATTTTTATCTTCAAAAGCTACCAACTGGTAATTCCCAGCTTTCAAGTAATTTAAAACAAAACGACCTTGTAGATCGGTTGTTGTGAAGTACAACGGTTTTTGGCTGAGCAACGAATCTGAAGCTTCAAACAAGCCAACCAACATGCCTTTCAGCGGTTTGTAGGAAAAAGCATCTGCTACAAAACCTGTGTAGGTAAGCGTATCGATCAAATTTCCGGTAGAAAACACATATTGCATCAGTGAATCGTTTCCTTCGGTCATGTCTTCGATTGCACCATTCAAATAAATAGCATACGTGGTTTCTGGTTGTAGATCGCCATCAATTTCCAAGATTACTTTCTTTCGATTGGCAGTCGCTTTGATTTTCGCGTGCGGAGGCACAAGGAGAATGTTTTCAACCGGATTGTTAAGCTTTACAAACTCATTGAAACTCATTTCAATTTTCTGTGCTGAAAAATTCAACGTACCTGAAGCAGGCTGGATTCCATTTTCAACAACTTGAGGTGGCAATGTATCATTTGGTCCACCTGCAATAGATCCAACTTGAGCACAACCACCAAGCAACAATCCGCAAATTCCGACTACAAAATAGAAGAACCGAGCCATGCGCAAATTTTTGATAAATAGGTCACATCTGTTTGATCAAAATCATTGAGAACATCGCTATCAACATCCAAAACACCCCAAACTTCGCCATTGACCATGATCGGAACAACAATTTCACTTCTGGATGCCGAACTGCAAGCGATATGACCAGGAAACAAGTCCACGTCGGGCACCAACTGAGTCTCTTTTGTGGACCACGCTGTGCCGCAAACTCCACGTCCTTTTGCAATTCGTGTGCAAGCAACCGACCCCTGAAACGGGCCAAGGACCAATTCACCAACCTTCACTTGATAAAATCCTACCCAAAAGAATCCGAATGTTTCTTTTAAGCCGGCAGCTATATTTCCCAAATTGGCAACCAAATCGGTTTCACCTGCAACCAAACTTTCTAGTTGAGGCAATAGAACTTCGTATTTTTCAGCCTTATTCGTTCCATCAATAATTAAATCTTCCGCCATACAGTATTCTTGTTGAACAAAGATAGATTTAATTCACAAAAACCGAGAAAATGAATTCCTTAAGATTTCACAACGAACGAACAAATGCATGAAAATTAGTTTGATCGGATGCAGGATTCAAAAATTTCAGTATCTTCATCTATACAAAACCAAAATTCATGTTAGAAAAAGTACAACTCGATAAGATCTTGTTTCTGGATATTGAAACCGTGCCTCAATTTCCCACATTTCAAGATTTAAGTCCCGATGGGCAAAAACTGTACGATCAGAAAACCAAATTCCTTCAAAAAGAAGGAGATGCAGAATCGGTTTACGACCGTGCTGGAATTTATGCTGAATTTGGAAAAATTATCTGCATTTCAGTTGGTTTTGTGCACGAAACACGAACAGGAAGACAAATTCGCTTAAAATCGTATTACCACGATGACGAAGCCACCTTGCTCAAGCAATTTGTAAATCTGTTGGAAGATCGGTACAACACTCCGTATCACATCTTGTGCGGTCACAATGCGAAAGAATTCGATTTCCCTTACATCTGCCGGAGGCTACTTATCAACGGAATGAAATTGCCCAACATCCTCAACATTGCCGGAAAAAAACCGTGGGAAATCGCCCATTTAGACACAATGGAATTGTGGAAATTTGGCGACTACAAAGCATATACATCCTTGTCGTTGCTGTGCCATATTTTTAATATTCCAACTCCAAAAGACGACATTTCAGGAGCAGATGTAGCCCGCGTGTATTACGAAGAAAACGACTTAGAACGCATCAAAATTTACTGCGAAAAAGATGTGGTCGCACTCATCCAGTTGTTTTTACGCATGAAAGGCGACCAATTAATTGATGAAGCGTCAATAATTCACAGCCATGAATAAATTCTTCTTCCTTCTTTTTCTTGCCGTTGGATTGCTCAGTTGCGAGACAATGACTTCGACGAGCACGATGGATACGGAAATCTTCTCCTTTCTACATGCAGGAAAAAATATTTCATTGCCTGTGGAAATCGTTGAAAAAAGAACAAGCAAGCGCCGCGGTCCGCTTTTTGGAGGACGCGATGTAACGTACGACTATGCATTTGTTGTGAAATCGGAAAATGGCGAAAAACTGTTCGAATTTCCGTGCAACAAAGAATCCGTAATTCAAGATTTTATAGCCGATTTGCGTGTAAAACGATCCAAAGACCGAAAGCATTTTGCCGTCGGAATCGACGATCAAACGGTAGCGATTTTTTATGTTTTTAAACAATTCCATTTTGTTGGCTATTCGCAAGCGCAAGATGGTGAAACACAACTATACGCTTTCTCGACGATCGATTTTGATGCATTCGACAAACCACGAGACATGCTCCGTGACCACGTAAACGGTGACAAAATATTACCAATTATCGACGAATCCACGTTGATTAACATCTTGTGTAGTCTACCTCCTGAAGACGAACTGAATCGAGAAGCCATTTCGTTGCTCACTTCGTCCAATCCTGCACACAACTTGTCGGTTGCTCATGAAAAAAAACTGTTGGCACATTGCAAAAACTCAAGCAACTGGAGAAAACTAGCGTACAAATCACTCACAGACAACAAGGACGAACTGGACGATGAGTCGTACATTCGAAAACTTTTTGTGTTGGCAGGAAAGCAAGCTGTCGAGAAAGAAGATTGGAAACAACTCGCTAGATATCCGTCGACAAACAACTCGAATTACTTCAGTATGCGACTTCAAATGCATACACCGAAATTAAGAGACGATGTAAAAATACGATTCAAAGCGCTGCTCGAAAAATCCGTTTTCAATGTATGCCAACTCTCGGATAAAGAAGTCAAAACCATTCTTACAAAAATCAGATTACTTGAGGAATTGGATGCCCGCGATGCTTTCGAAAAATTCGTTGAAACTTACGAACGATCATCCTGTAAAAAATCGACGATTCACGAGGTAAACAATGCGTTTATGTTTATCAGCGATTTAAAGTCTTCCGAAAAACGAACTTGGGTAGAATTCATGGTTCGTAATTTTGAAAACGTTCGACCAACGGATCGAAGTTGGGATTATGACCGGATCAAAGACGAACTCAGTTGCAAAGACAAACGATCCATTCTGCTGAAATACCGTAAAGACATTGATGTATTTAACGACATCGAAATTCCGACATGTGAATAAAAAAACGTGTCCAAAAAGTAGTAAACTACACATTGGACACGTACTTTCACAAAACAAAACGGTATTATTTTTTAACCGCAGTTACTTCAATTTCAATTTTTAATTTTTCGTTGACCAACGTAGCGCAATACGCTGTACACGCTGGTAATACGTCCGCAAAATACTTTCGCAACACGGGATAACAACGCTTGAAATCTTCTGCATCTGCCACCAAATACGTCACTTTGACAACGTCCTTTAACGAAGATCCAGCTTCCGTTAAGGCGTAAATGATGTTTTGAAAGGTTTGTTCAGTTTGTTCCACAACGTCGTCAGAAATTGTCATGGTTGAATAATCATATCCTGTGCAACCCGAAACAAAAACCAGGTTATCCACCACAACCGCTCTTGAAAAGGCCATTTCTTGTTCGAAAATGGAACCGGAACTTATCAATTTTTTGTTCATACGTCAACCTATTTAAAACTCCAATCAAATGTATCCAACTCAGAAACACAAGCTGTCAGCAAATCGATACTTGCCTGAATGTCTGATTTATTGGCCATTTCAATCACTTGGTGTAAATGACGCGTTGGAATTGAAACTGCTCCAGCAATCGATCCTCCTTGGGTCATGCGCTGAATACCTGCGGTATCCGTCCCTCCAGCCGTCAAGATTTCAGGCTGCCACTTGATGTTGTGGCGATCTGCGGTTTGCTTCATGTATTCAACCATGCGGTAATCGCAAATTGTGGAAGCATCCATGATTTTAATCGCAGTTCCTTCACCCAATTTGGTAATCATTTCATGCGCAGCTGCTCCGGGCAAATCGAATGCAATGGTAGTATCCAGTCCAAACCCAAAATCAGGATTAATTTTCAGCGAAGAAACATTTGCCCCGCGGATTCCTACTTCTTCTTGAACGGTAAAAACTCCGTAAATATCGTAGGGAACCTCTTTCCCTTGCAGCTTTTTGAACATTTCAATCAAAATGAAAACGGCCAACCGATTGTCCAATGATTTTGAATTTACGCATTGTCCCATTTCGATGAATTCGCGCTCACGCGTAATTGGATCACCAATTTTGACCAACTCCTTCACTTCTTCAGGCGTCAATCCTGTATCGATGAAATAGTCGGATAATTTAGCCACTTTGTTGCGTTCATCGGCAGTCATTACGTGAATTGGTTTGGATGCCATCACGCCAACGATATCTTCTTTTCCATGAATGATCACGCGTTGCGCAGTCAATGTTTTGGGATCAAATCCTCCCAAGGTATGGAAACGAATGAATCCTTTGTCGTCGATGTGTGTAACCATAAACCCGATTTCATCCATGTGCGCCCCAATCATCACACGTTTATCCGATTTACCTCGTTTGATTGCATAGACATTTCCCATATTGTCTACCTCTACTTCATCTACCAATCCCTTCAGTTCGTTCAAAACCAACTGACGAACGCGCTGCTCAAAACCAGGCGCTCCAGGTGTTTTGCAAATATTCGCAAGTAAATCAATGTTTAAACTCATA
>SSGT01000139.1 GCA_008017065.1 Crocinitomicaceae bacterium | reverse complement strand
TACCATCTAAATATTGGTCAACCAGACATCGAGACACCAGAAATTGCGTTGAATGCGATCAAAAACATGGATCGCAAAGTGATTGAATACAGTCATTCGGCTGGATTTGAATCTTACCGCACGAAGTTAGCAGCATACTATCAAAAAACAGGAATTCCTGTAAACACGGAGGACATCATCATCACAACCGGTGGATCAGAAGCGTTGATTTTTGGATTTATGACTACGTGTGATCCAGGCGATGAAGTGATTATTCCAGAGCCGTTTTACGCCAATTACAATGGTTTCGCGACAACTGCGGGACTAACGGTGGTTCCTGTCACCTCATCCATCGAATCTGGATTTGCGTTGCCACCAGTAGAAGAATTTGAAAAGAAAATTACTCCAAAAACGAAAGCAATTGTGATTTGTAATCCTGGGAATCCAACGGGTTACTTGTACTCACAAGCTGAGCTTGAAAAGTTGAGAGATATCGTTAAGAAATACGACCTGTTTTTGTTTGCGGACGAAGTATACAGAGAATTCTGTTACGATGGAGCTATCCCATTTTCTGTCATGAACTTGGAAGGTATTGAAGAGAATGTCATCATGATTGACTCTGTTTCAAAACGTTATTCGATGTGTGGAGCACGAATTGGAGCGATGATTTCCAAAAACAAAGAAGTAATGGCCGCTGCGCTGAAATTTGGTCAAGCGCGACTTTCTCCGCCAACGATCGATCAAATTGCTTCAGAAGCAGCCTTGCAAACGCCTCAAAAATACTTTGACGATGTTGTTTCTGAATACGTAACACGAAGAAACATCATGGTGGATGGCTTGAACAACATTCCGGGTGTTTTCTGTCCAAAACCAAGCGGTGCGTTTTATTGCGTTGCAAAGTTCCCTGTGGATGATGCCGAAAAATTCTGTCAATGGTTGTTGGAAGATTTTGAATACGAGGGTCAAACGGTGATGATGGCTCCTGCGAATGGATTCTATGCAACAGAAGGCGCTGGAAAACAAGAAGCTCGAATTGCGTATGTATTGAACCAAGATTCGCTGCACAAAGCGGTCAAATGCTTGGAAGAGGCATTGAAAGTATATCCAGGAAGAATCTAATTCAAGATCGAAAGATAAGATCACTCAAAGGCTATTCGAAAGAATGGCCTTTTGTGTTTCGTGAAAACTCAACCCGAATTTGATTGGTTAGTCGTTCATTTTAATACGACTTATCACATGGTTGTATTGATTGCTATTGAAAATTAACGTGCAAAAAGAATTAGAATTCTTTGTTCGCTCTTTTTACTTTCAAGAACTAGAACGTCCGAATGATTAACCACTAAAATTGAATCTATTTCAACCTCTCTTTCACGTTCGAAGCGCGATTCACATATCCAAACAATTCAAAAAACTTAACTGCTTTGGCTACTTCTTCGGGCACGCCCTCTTCCCACGTTGGAATCCCTGCTTTGATTTTTGCCTGAATGTCGTGCGGCATGATGTGCAACAATTCACGTTTGAAATCCTTGATGCCTTCAATTTTGTTATTATCTTTCAAGTATTGCAATAGTCCACGCAAATGAGGCGGAATCACTAAATTATCCAACTCATACACTTCTCCCGTTGTTTCTTCATTCGCCGGGTAAATAAACATCTTGATTTTGTGACCAAATCCTTTTCCAAACGCTTCAAACAACCCTCCAGGTAAGTTGTCGTAGTAACGCTCGTCAAAAATGGTGTGCAAGTTATAAATCCCCATGATGATTCCAATCAATTGACCTTTGGCAATCGAAGCCAAATAATCAACCATACGGTAATGTTTCAAATAATTGGAAATCATAACTGTATAACCCAACGAACCCAACAATGCGGCGCGATCAATGAAGTCTTTGTCTGAAATTTTACCGTCCGATGTTAATCCTTTCAACGTCAATTCAAAAATGACAACCACATTTTCTTCTTTCACGCCTTCCTCTTGCAGAAACATGCGCTTGCCGCTTTCAATCATGTCGATATGCACCTTTGTCACTGGCCGAAAGCGACCGCGAATCATCAATACATTTTTCTTGTACAGCGCTGTAGTAGGCTGCATCACACTTCCGATCAAATCAAACATCGTTGCGTCGGTCATGCCTTTTTTCACCAAGTTCAACGCGATGATTCGATTGTCTACATTTTCAAAATCAGGACCTGAAACGCGCATCATATCAATTTCCATGCGTTCGCGAGGCAATCGCGCTGTCAACGCTTCCAGCAATTCATCCAAATCAGTGTTGTGAAAATAAGCGGCATGAATCAAATTCACCCCCAAAATTCCCAACGCTTCTTGTTGTGCTTTGTTGCTATTGTCGTGCATTTTGACGTGCAAAATGATATCGTTGGGTGCAGCGCCTTGTTTGAGTTGAAAACGCAGTCCAACCCAACCTTGTCCTTGATTCGTTTTGTGGTAATTGAGCGATTCTACCGTGTTACAAAACGCAAAGAAACTAGCCGTTTTAGCTTTTTCTGGCAAACGGTACAACATCGTCTGAAATTCGGTGTGCAACATCGTGAGCAAACGTTCTTCACACACATACCGCGTTGCCGGTCCGTACATCGAATCCGAAACTTTCATATCGTATGCAGATTGAGTGTATGCAATCGTCCCTGAACTTCCTCCGGCTTGAAAAAAATTGGCTGCGACCTCCTGCCCTGCACCGATTTCGGCAAAGCATCCATAGATGTCAGAATTCAAGTTAATTTTTAACGCTTTCTCTTCAGTCGTTAATCGTGTGTCGTTTGTCATTTTACGTGCTCAATTGCACAAATTTAATGAATCCGATCCAAAAACGCACGGATTTAGCTTGTTGATTGTCTATAATTTTGTTAAATAAATCACGTTTCGTGTTGCGATTCAAACCCACTGAATTGACGACCCAATTCCACCACGTATCAACAAACGGTTAGTCTGCCGGTGGCTGAAAAGCTGGATTTTGAATGAAACGATAATCCGTCAAGGTCTTCAAAAATTGTTTCAACAAGTCTTTTTGCTCCGCAGAAAGTTGAACTCCGCCTTGGCTTGCAAATTCAATCAACGGATCAATCGTGGGTGACTGCACAATTCCACTCGAATAATGCTCAATCACTTCGTCCAACGTTTGAAATCGGCCATCGTGCATGTAAGGACCCGACAATTCAATGTTCCTAAGTGTTGGAACTTTGAATTTCCCTTTGTCGTTGCTGTTTCCCGTAACGTGCATCCGCCCCAAGTCGGTAAAATTATTATCGAGTCCATTGTTGCTGAATTTTTGTACTTGCATCAACGGTCCGTTGTGACAATGGAAGCAATCCGCCCCGTTCAAACTTTTAAACAAATCATATCCCGCCCATTCGGAAGGCGAAATCGTCATTTGTTGATCGGTGGCATTGAGTGGCAAACTGTTCTCAATTTTATACATCACATCAAACTTGGAAGTACCTGAAATCATCGTCCTCAAAAATTGAGCAAGCGCTTTACTTACTTTATAGCGATCAATTCCTTGTTCGCCAAATGCCTCATAAAACGCGTTGCGATACCGTACATCGTTGTATAGTTTTGCAACCGCATCTTCCCACGACTGATGCATTTCGACGGGATTAGGAATGGGTTCTAAAATTTGTTGTTCCAACGTTTTTGCTCTTCCGTCCCAGAAAAAAAACGACTGCCATCCAAGGTTGACCAATGCCATTGAGTTCCGATTTCCGACAGCTCCGTTGACACCAGTCGAAAACGGATTGGGATCACTGAATGCATGCTGAGGTGCGTGACACGAAGCACACGAAATGGAGTTATCCAAACTCAATCGCTTTTCGTAAAAAAGCATCCTACCGAGTGCAACTCCTTCCACAGTCATCGGATTATCCGCAGGAATGGGCATCGAAGGAAAATGGGATGGAATCTCCAATTTGTAGGGCGTAGGCTCAAATGTTGCCTTGTTTTTTTTACAGCCAATAAACGTTGATGAAACCACTAAAAACGCGATTCCAAGTTGAAAATAGCGTGATTTTGTGAACGTATAGTCAACTTTCTTCATAGGCTAATTGATAAAACTCAACGCGGATTTAAAATTCGAAATTGCTTTCAAACTCAACGCCTCTTGTCCTGCCGCAGAATGCGTAATAAATTCATTTTTCACATCAATCACCGAATTTCCGTTCACAAAAAACCGATTCATATCTAATTTTAGCGCAGCTTTATACGTCAATTCTTGTTGCTTTACCCACGTGACTTGCGGAAAATCAAGTGTTTCAATGAACTCATCCGTTCCAACATGAAACACGCCTAAATGGTCAAACACGGGTATACCATCAGAAAGTGTATCCACTCGAATTTCAACTTTTACAAAAATGTATCCTGGATTCCACCCCCAATGCATTCCACCAGCATTCGCGATGTGCAAGGGATCGTCGTTTGGAAAAGCCGTGGGATCCGCATGATTCAACACCGACTCTACCCCTAAAAAACCATTCAAACTACTGAAATTCGTCGGCTTTTTTTGAACCCGAAAAAATAAATTTCCCTTCTCACGGTAATCAAACAAAGCTGATTCAATCAAGGTGTCAACACCATTTTTTAAGTGCGAAACATAAAACTTCAAATCGGTAAACTGAAAATCGTACCCTTCCACCGTTTGATAGGTCGAATCCAAATAAAGTGTATCTCCATTGTACATCGGAAAAACATCTACCTGCAATTGATCGGTTGGAACAGGAGCAACTACTGGTGGTTGAGGTGTTTCCTTCTTGCACGCGAAAAGGACCAGCGGCAACGCAATTATCGTTGCAAAAAAATGAATCCTATGGCGCTTTATGTTCATGTACTTTATTTGAATGATAACGTTTGAATATGCAAAATAGTTTGTCTTCGCCCTTCAAAACGAACAAATTTCCATCTAAAATTACAAAAAAAAAGAAAACCTTGAAAGAATCCGATTTGTTCCTACTACCTTCGAAAAAAAATCGTAGTTTTCCTTTATGATCGAAGCAAAATCCAAACCATTACAAATTTTGAACGCTTCTGCCGGAAGTGGTAAAACGTACAACTTGGTGTTAACCTACTTGCGTTTGATTCTCGGCGAAGGACGAAATCCTGCCGCGTTTTCGCACATCATGGCGATGACCTTCACCAACAAAGCTGCATTTGAGATGAAACATCGCATCATTGCTGCGCTCGATATTCTCGCCAATCCCAATCGGAAAACTAGCAAAGAATCTCAAAAAGCACAACAATATTCAACGGATGTATCGAAAATAATAGATTGCTCGACAGCAGAATTGCAAGTTCGCGCAAAGGCGGCGTTGAAACAAATTTTACATCAGTACGAAGACTTTCACGTGATGACCATCGACAAATTCAACTTGCGGTTGATTCGGTCGTTTTCATTGGATTTGGGATTGGATGGCGATTTTCAAATCATTTTGAATGAAGATGAAGTCCTCGAAAAAGTAATCGATACATTGATGGATAGTTTGGATCCTATCCACAAAGTGAAATTTACCAACCTGGTGTTGAAGTATGCACATGAAAAAGTAAACGATCAAGAAAGTTGGAATTTTCAGCGCGACCTAAAGTCGTTTGCGGCGATTTTAACCAAAGAAAAATTTTTCACCTTGCTGGAGGATTTGGATCAGATGGATTATTCGGAGCAAGCCTACGACTCGATGAACATGGAAATCAAGCGCATTCAAGCGGAAATTGAAGTGCATGCACAACGCCTTTTCTCCATCGCTTCGCAATTTTCGGCGAATGAACTGCCCGGTAAATCAACCACGATGAATGCGTATGCCAAATTGAACGGCGATAAATTGATGGAAGGAAATGGATCCGACGGTCATTTTTTCACCGATGCGATGCGTACGAAGTTTGAAAAATCTGACTTTCCAGAGGTGCTTTCACACGCCTCGCTCGAATTTGATCGGTTGTACGCCACATTATCTGTCAAATACCATTTGCTCCTGCACATCAAACGCAATTTTTTCAACCTGGCGTTGTTGCAATTTATCGCGCAAGAACTCGAACTAGTCAAAGACACCGAGAAATTGCTGCGTATTTCCGAATTCAACAAATTAATTTCCAAACACATTGAACACGAAGAAGCACCATTCATCTACGAGCGACTTGGCAATCGTTTTCATCATTTTCTACT
>SSGT01000098.1 GCA_008017065.1 Crocinitomicaceae bacterium | reverse complement strand
GCGAAAAGCATTGAGGCGAATTCTAAAAAGAATAAGATAGAAGAAGTTACATTCGAAGTGAGCCAATTGATTCAGTACTTAAATAAATCGCTCGAAACATTGATAAAAAATGAATAATACAGTTGCTTCTATCTTAATTATCGATGACGATCCATTCGTTTGTGAAAAATTGAAGTATCAATTACGGTCAATAAGTTCATCGGTAATGACTTCAAATTCTGCTGAAAATGGCAGAGATTTTATTTCATTGAATAAACCAACACTCATTTTTCTCGACAATAAATTACCACAGTTGCAGGGGGTTCAAGTGATTCAATTGTTTAAAGAACTTTCACCTAAATCCAAGGTGATTTTGATGTCGAGTAATTTTGATATGAACGAGGTGGTTTTGGCGATCGAAAATAAAGCAGATTACATTGTCGATAAAAAGAAGTTAACGATCAAAAAACTCAAGGAAACAATTGATATTTTGACGCAAGAGACTGACAAAACGCAATCGATCTGGAGGTTATTGGGAACTTTTACCAAATTATTACCAAAACAATTCAAAGTTGCAATACTTGAGGATGATGAATTGTTTACGCTCAAATTGAAGAAAGAATTGGAGAAATTATTGCCTACATATTCCGTCAATTCGTTTGGGAAAGGTGTTGATTTTTTGCAATATTGTCAAGAAAACTCGCCGCACATTCTGTTGCTTGATTTTCATTTGCCCGATTATTCTGGTTTTGAAATTTTGGACATTGTAAAGTACGTTTTCCCCAAAACGAAAGTGATTATTATGAGTGGACAAAATGATTCGGTTGTTGCAATCGATTTATTCCAAATGGGTATTTCAGGATACATCGTTAAAGAATTTGGTTGGGAAAAACGCCTCGAAGCATGTTTGGTCGAGTTGAACGTGAAATAAAATTCCAAAGTGAAACAATTATAGAACTGTTTTAGTGGTAGGATAAACTTCCCCGTTTGTTCAAAAAGTCGTTGCGTAGTAAGTCAAGAAACGTTTTAAAAGTATGTCTGTCGGTTACTTTAAAGTCATCTACGAGTTCGCTCATACATTTAAAATTCTGCTTTTAGTAGCAGGTGTTATCGATTGTTGAAGTGCGTCTGCTCTAAATGATGTCGAATATGGAGGTGAGGAGGATTTTCTATGACGGTTTCGGGGTTTGCGTTCGGGCTAGATTTGGGAGCCGAAACGTTCAGCTACTATACAAATTTCAATAGACATACAAAACGTAAATTTTACACTTCAGCCCGTCTGACACAAAACCCTTGTTGGTGGCAGTTTTTTTATTCGTTCAATCTATTTTTTAATTCCATTCGTTGGTGTAAAATTCTGATTACATCTATTTCAGATGGTGAAGTTTGGCAATAAAAAACGATATGTTTTCCCGATTTAAGTCCAAATAAATCGTTCTTTATTTCAAAATAAGGTTTTCCAATAGTTGGATTTTTCCCGATTTCACTACAAGCTGATTTTATCGTTTTATAATACGTATTGGCTTGTTTTTCAGACCATTTTTGTAATATGTAATTCCAAATATCTGTCAAATCGTTTATAGCTTCTTGTCTCAATATGACTTTAACCATTTTTTCTTTTCGCTTCTTTTAGTTGAGCTAAATGTTCGTCAAAGTCAAAGTTTTCAACCCTTGGACTGTCCAAACCTTGTTGAATAGCTGCTCTCAAAGCGATAACCTTATTTTCTTCGGTCTCTAAAAGTCGAAGCCCAGCACGAATAACTTCGCTAACATTTTTGTACCGACCTGTCGAAACTTGACTGCTTACAAACTGGTCAAAATAATTTCCAAGTGATATTGATGTATTTTTCATTTTGTAAAACTTTTTCCGAAGTTACCAAAAATTGGTAAATATTCAGGTTTTTGTTGTGAAGATTCAAGATCTTTATTTGCATCAGGATTTTTAGATCCCAAACTTAGAATGACAATTAGTATAAATTTAGTTTTCAAAGCATTAATTAAATCAGATTATTTAAACAAATCTAAACAATTAAGTTTTAAGCCACAAAAAAAAGCGGTTCAAATCTGAACCGCTTTCTTGAATGATCTAAAATATATGTCTTATTTGTTTCCACTTCGCTTGCGGTCCGTTTCTTTCAATAAAATTTTTCGAATTCGTAAGCTTTGTGGCGTTACTTCAACGTACTCATCTCCTTGGATGTACTCCAAACATTCTTCCAAACTGAAAATTTTGGGTGGCGCCAAACGTACTTTTTCATCTGCTCCAGAAGAACGCATGTTTGACATTTTTTTCGTTTTCGTAACGTTTACAATCATGTCACCCGCACGCGAGTTTTCTCCAATTACTTGTCCTTCGTAGATGTTTTCGTTGGGTGCAATGAAAAATTTACCTCTTTCTTGCAAGTTGTTCAACGAGAAAGGAATTGATGTTCCTTGTTCCATCGAAATCAACGATCCATTTTGACGTCCTGGAATTTCACCTTTGTACGGTTGGTACTCCAAGAAACGGTGCGTCATAATTGCTTCACCAGCGGTTTGAGTCAACATGTAATTTCTCAATCCAATAATTCCACGTGAAGGAATTTGGAAGGTAATCGTCATTCGATCTCCTTTTGGAACCATGTTTGTCATTTCACCTTTTCGACGTGTTACGGCATCTACTGCTGTTCCACTGTGTTCTTCTGGTAAATCGATTGTTAATTCTTCAACAGGCTCGCATTTTACACCATCAATCTCTTTCAATATTACTTGTGGTTGTCCCACTTGCAATTCATATCCTTCGCGGCGCATTGTTTCGATCAATACCGACAAGTGCAATACACCACGACCGAAAACGATCCATTTGTCTGCTTTGTCTGTATCGGATAAACGCAAGGCCAGATTTTTTTCAAGCTCTTTGTTCAAACGGTCTTGAATATGACGAGAAGTCACAAACTTACCTTCTTTTCCAAAAAATGGTGAATCGTTGATGCTGAACAACATACTCATTGTAGGTTCATCAATCGCGATACTTTGCAACGGTTCTGGATTTTCAAAATCACAGATACTATCTCCAATTTCAAAACCTTCGATTCCAGTAATTGCACAAATGTCTCCAGGTTGCACTTCTGCCACTTTTCGACGTTCGATTCCTTCAAAAACGAAAACATCTTTCACACGGTGTTTCTCCAGTGTTCCGTCGCGTTTTGCAAGGATAATTGGCTGATTTTCTTTCAAGGTACCACGTGTCAAACGACCGATCGCAATACGACCAACGTACGCAGAAAAATCCAAGGACGTAATCAACATTTGTGTGTTACCTTCTTCGATTTTTTTAGGTGGGAAATATTCCAAAATTTGATCCAATAACGCTGTAATGTCGGTGGTTGGTTGTTTCCAATCGGTTGACATCCATCCGTTTTTAGCCGAACCGTAGATGGTCTCAAATTCAAGTTGTTCGTCGTTTGCATCCAATTCAAACATCAAATCGAATACTTTTTCGTGTACTTCCTCTGGTGTACAGTTTTCTTTGTCTACTTTGTTGATTACCAACAACGGTTTCAATCCAAGTGCCAATGCTTTTCCAAGTACGAATCGCGTTTGTGGCATCGGTCCTTCAAAAGCATCTACCAACAAACAAACTCCATCTGCCATGTTCAAAACACGTTCCACTTCTCCTCCAAAGTCGGCGTGACCAGGAGTGTCGATGATGTTGATTTTTGTTCCTTTGTACAATACTGAAACGTTTTTCGATACAATTGTAATTCCTCTTTCACGCTCCAAGTCGTTGTTGTCCATGATCAAGTCACCTGTAAGGCGTTCTCTTTCATTTTCCATACTCCCTGCTTCAATCATTTTGTCAACCAATGTTGTTTTACCGTGGTCAACGTGTGCAATAATTGCGATGTTTCTAATTTCCATATAATTAAATGGACTTTTGGATTTAATAATTATTATTCGACTATTTACAAAACAAGAAAGGACAAGCCGAAACTTGTCCTAAAATTTTGATATTTAAGATTTTGAGAATCTTCTTCTGCTTCCGCCTTCAGATGAACCTGATGCAGAACCGTATCCGCCTCCAGATTTGGCTTTGAAACCACCACCTGAACGAGAACCGCGATCTCCACCTCGGTCACCACCGCGGCTAAATCCACCACGATCTCCGCCACCGCTTCGACCGGAGAAACCTCCACGGTCACCACCGCCGAATCCGCCAGAGCGTCCGCCTGTTCGTGCTTCTGCTTTTTTCTTCGTGATTTCGATGCTGATCGTATTTCCTTCGTAGTTTGCACCATTCACTTTCGAAATGATGTTGTCTGCGTGTTGATCATCTGCTTCGAAAAAACTGAATGAAGGAAGAACGTCAATTTTACCAATGTTGGAAGAAGTCAATCCTGCTTCATCGCAAATAACGCGTAACAATCCACCTGGATTCAAACCATCTCGTTTACCCAAACTAACAAAGAAGCGTGTTTTGCCTTCTTCGTTGCGTGCAGGTCGTTCTCTTCGTTCGCCACGGTCAGAACCAAAACGATCACCTCGTTCGCTTCTTTCACCACGTCCTCGATCAGAGCGCTCACCACGTTCGCTACGTTCACCTCTTTTTTCAGAAGCAGCGTTCAAATCGCCCGCGCGTTCGTAGTATTCGATGAAACGGTTGAATTCAACAGAGATGAATTTTTTGATCACTTCTTCTTTGGAAAGATCTGCGAAATCGTTCATGATTTGAGGAATGAATTTTTCAATGTCCTTTTCCATCACTTCCGTTTCTTTGATCTTGCTGATCAAACTTGTAAGCTGTACACCACAAATTTCTTCTGAGCTAGGGATTACACCAACTTTGAAATCTGTTCGAATTTGTTTTTCAATCGCACGGATTTTGAAATTTTCACGTGTATTGATTAAAACCAATGATTGTCCTTTTTTACCCGCACGAGCCGTTCTTCCGCTTCGGTGTGTGTAATTTTCGATATCATCTGGCAACTGATAATTGATCACATGAGTAATGTCATCTACGTCAATTCCACGTGCTGCTACGTCTGTAGCAACGAGTAATTGTAACGTACGGTCGCGGAAACGTTTCATTACATTGTCACGTTGTGCTTGTGATAAGTCTCCGTGCAATGGTTCTGCGTTGTAACCGTCTTTTCCTAATTTTTCAGCGACAGATTGTGTTTCATGACGTGTTCTGCAGAAAACCAATCCAAAAATGTCAGGGTTGACATCAATCAGACGTTTTAACGCTGCATAACGGTCTTTTTCTTTTACTGAATAATAAATGTGCTCAATGTTTTCATTACTCTGATTTTTGTGTCCAATGGAAACCTCCAATGGATCAGTCATGTAATTTTTAGAGATTTGAGCAACCTCTTTCGGCATTGTAGCTGAAAACAACCAAACATTTTTTGTCTCAGGTGTTTTTTGAAGTATCATGTCGATGTCTTCTTTGAACCCCATGTTTAGCATTTCATCCGCTTCGTCCAATACCACAAAACCAACTTCGCTCAAGTTAGCCGCTTTTCTGTTGATCAAGTCAACCAAACGACCAGGAGTTGCAACAATAATTGTCGCTCCTTTCAATTGCGTAATTTGTCTGCGGATATCTGCACCACCGTACACTGCTACTATCGACGTGTTTTTGTCGTATTTCGCGTAATTTTCCAAATCTTTGGCGATCTGTAAGCACAACTCTCTCGTTGGGCAGATCACCAATCCTTGTGGAAGGAAGATGTTTGGATTCACATTGTTCACTAATGGCAAGCCGAACGCTGCCGTTTTTCCCGTTCCTGTTTGCGCTAGTCCAACAAAATCGCTTTCACTTTGTAATAAGTGCGGAATTGCTTTTTGTTGAATAGGAGTAGGCGCTTCAAACCCCAAATCGTTTATCGACTTCAGCACCTCATCCCTTAGCCCTAATTCACTAAAGGTCATAAAATATATTAATAATTGAGTGCAAAGGTACGCTATTAAAGTGGATAATTCACAATTTGGCGTAAATTAACGGTTTAGTAATGTTGAAAACTACCTCAACATGAACGCAAATGAACAGCGAAGGTCACTCCAATTGGTGAAGTTAGGCACATTTTCAAACTTAGTCTTTTTTTCTTCTCAATTGTTCTTCAATGCGTTTGGTGATCAAATTAAAGAGGATTTTTTGCTCTTTTTCATCCAGCTTTCTTCCAAAGCGGATTGTTTTTCCCATGTAGTCAAACTCCAATCGTTCTCCGCCTCGAATCCAAGGTGAATTTTCCCAAACGGCTTGTATGGAGTTTTCTTTGACTTCTTGAATGCGAATTTTTTTGATGTTCTCCAAGAAATAGGGAACAGCTTTGCCATACGTTTTGATAGCTACTTTAATCGTTAAGGCGGTCTCGTCGATTTTGAGCATTTCTTTCCCCCAAATCATCCAAAAGAAAGCGCGACCAACACGCACAGCATAGTACACCCAAAACGAGAGGAAAACGTACACGATGATTTGCTCTTGTTGGGTTAGTTCAAGCGAAAGTGACCAAAACATTGTTCCACCAATTGTCAACCACATAAAAAACCAAGCCCCCATCAATGCGCGTTGCCAAAAAATATTTTCAGGATAAATAACAATCGATGTTTTCTTTTTGTCATCCACGAAACTTATGCGTTCTCCTATCCATTTCATGGTGCAAATTTAATATTTCATCAGATACCATCTATGCATTTTTTTATCCGAAATTCAAATTTAAGCGTGATTGGTGATAAGAGTCGAGGGTGGACGTACTCCGATTTTACAGCGACTTATTTAGAAATTAACTTTGATATTGAATCTTTTCCAATATATTTGTTACTCAATTATTAAACATATTACTATGAGAAAAATTTTAGTTGCTGTTGTTGCTATTTCGGCATTGACTTTGTCTTCTTGTTCAAAAGACACGCGAATCAATAACAAATTGGACGGTTCGTGGAATGTTACAAAGTTTGAAGGTTCAACCATCGGGTCGGGACAATCCGTTACAATTACGTTTTCGAAAGATAAAAAGGGTAAAGGAACTGGAACACAAACGATTTCAGGAACTGGAGTCTTTGATGGAACATCTTCATTTTCGTACGAAGTAGCAGATGAAAAATTGATTCAAACGACGGTTATTTCTGGATTTACGAGTGTGGATATCTCTACTATCAAAGAATATTCGAAAGACAAAGTTGTGCTTGTCAATGTTGATAATGAGGAATCTATTTTAGAAGCAAAATAATTTGATTTTAAAACAAAGGATGAGGGTTCTTAGCGATACGAACCCTTTTTTATTTCAATAACGTAATGTTTCCTTTGATTAATGTTTCTTCACCTCCTACGCAAGTGCCTTTCAGATAGTAGTCGTAAACATCAGGATCGCATGGTTTTCCTTTGAACGTTCCGTCCCAACCATCGGCCCGAGAAGTAGATTCAAAAACCAACTCGCCCCATCGATCAAAAATTCTGAAAATCATTTGATCAATCAACTTACTGCGCACGTACAAGATGTCATTGTCGCCGTCGCCGTTGGGTGAAAATGCATTGGGAATGTACACAAATTCATCGCCACAAATGTATTCCAATACTTTTACTTGTACGGTGTCCGATTTGCTGCAAAAAGGGTCTGAAAGGGTGTATGTGTAGGTGGTTGTTTCTTCAATTAATGCATTGGTTTGCGCCAGCGTTGAATTCGACATACCCGTGGTCGGACTCCATGTAAAACTGTATCCTGAAGATGGAGTTCCTGTCAAAACAACAGATGTACTTGGCGGCACGAGGTATTGATCAGCACTGGCAACAACAGCTACGTTGCCGAGATTACTAACGGTTATAAACAGCGAATCCTCTACCACACAGCCATTGCTTGAACTTGCTGTCACATACACATATTGTGATGTTGGTGGATTAACAGTTACGGTGTTTGCTGTGGGTTGATTCACAATAATCGACGCCGGACTCCAAACATAATTGAAGCTAATCGCTGGGTTTTGATTCGTTGCTGTGATTGTTGTTTGTTCTCCTGCACAAATTCCATCATCGCCCGAGAGTTCAAGCGACGAACTAATGAATTCGACGACGACACTGTCGTAAATGGAGCAATCTGGATTAGAAATTTGCAAATAATAAATGGTTGAAGTTTGTGGTGTAACGATTAAAGTCGAATCCGAAAGGTTGGCGTTTAATTGATCGGTGAATTGATTGTTGGTTGACCAATGAAATTCGGTTGCAGTGCCAAAACTGTTACCGGTTAGTGTTAGGGGAGAAGGAACGCATAATTGAATGGTGTCAACGAGATCCAACATCAATGAGTCGTAAACTGTAATCGTCAATTTAGCGGTGTCGGTTATTTGACAAATGCTGTCAGTTACGTACAAATACACATCGTAAACACCCGGATTTGTGTAGGTGATTTGCGGGTTGAATGTTGTTGAATCTAAGTTTCCATTGCCAAAATTCCAAATGTAGGTATCGTCCTCCGAAGAAGTATTGTTGAAGGTGATGTCGAGTGCTGCACATCCGCTTGTTTGATCTGCCGTAAATTCGGCTTTTGGCGTGATTTCGAAGTCGAATTTAAAAATAATGTTGTTGCAATTCGAGCTCAGGTTTGTGTTCGACCAAGCGTTCGAAGAAGTGGGGAAGTCACTAAAACCACCGCAACCGCCGCAAACAGATTGATACACAACACCATTTTTGTCAAAACGGGAGGTTCCGCCGTCGACATGCTCTCCAGCCGAAGTACCACCAAGATAGGTTCCGTAAAGCAATGTGCTAAACGTGCGATTCAAAACCATCAAGTAAAAATCGAATCCGTTCGGTGAGTTGCCTTGAAACGCATCTGGCGTAACAGCCATTCCACTCAAAGGGGTCGATTGCAAGATGTTGGCACCCCAACCTGAGACATAAATATTTCCACAATTATCGACCAAAAATGCCGATGGTGAAATATTGATGTTGGAGTTTCCATTTCCAAATACCGTTGAGTTCAGCATCGTTGATAAATCGGGGGACATTTTTGCGATGAATTGCCCGCTCGAAGGATTGGAATAACTCGCATTCGTCACGGGAAACAAACCGCCAAGGGATTGCCCCAAAAGGAATACATTGTCGTTTCGATCAATTTCTACAAAAAATGCTTGGTCGTAGTTGCTCGTTCCAACATACGAAATCCGTTGTAAAACCGTACCGGTAGGATTCAGTTTTCCTACAAATCCGTCTGCTTTCCCACCGTTGTGTGTGCTTTGCCAAGCGCCAGTTGTTCCCGGCAAGTTGGTTGAATTTGTTCCGCCTGAGAACACAATATTGAAACTTGAATCAATTTTGACAGAGTAGCAAGCATCGTTTTTACTTCCGCCAATGTAGGTTGAAAAGATGAGTGAAGAAAGGGTATTATTTAGTTTGAAAATCACACCGTCTTGCATTCCTGCATTTGCTGTTTGAATCGGACTTTGTGTCGGGAAATTGGTAGAACGGGTGCACGAAGCAATGATGCAATTTCCAGCTGCATCTACCATGATTTCTCCCCGAAATTGATCTCCGTAGTTGGTCGTCAACGAATCGTATGCCGAAGCAGGATACGTTCCACCGCTGATGTTGTAATTTGCTCCGTCATTGCCAGATCCACCAATGTAGGTTGAGGCAAGCAGTGATTGACCGTTTGCACTTATTTTTGCCACAAAAATATCCGTCCCTGTATTTCCAAAATTGGTTCCATTGGAATTGATATTGAGAAATGAACCTCCTCCGTGTGAACTTTGAAAACCTCCTTGAATCGGAAAGTCTGTACTTGAGGTCACACCATAAATATACACATTGTTGTTTTGGTCACAAATCAAACTGTGCGAGGTTTCGGTTCCCTCCACGTTATTTCCTCCCCCTAAAAAAGTGGTCCAAAGCATGGTTGTTCCGTCCGCTGCATATTTGGAAATAAATGCATCGGTGGTAATTGAATTGGAAACATTCTGAACTGTAAAATTGGACGTAACGTCGTAAGCAGCTGGATCGGGCGTTGGATAAGCGTTGCCATAAATTGTTCCCGCGGAATAGGCTGTTCCATCGTATCCGTATGTTGCCGTCATTCCAAAATTGTCGGTCACTGATCCCGAATAGGTTGCAAAAACGAGCGTGGGATCGATAATCAGTGCGATTTGCGGATCGTAGTTGCCTAATTTGAAGCGCACCATCGATTCATTGATTTCGAACGCACATGCTACTTCAACGATTTTCCCGTTTTTGATTTGATATGCGTACGGTTTTTTTTCTTGAATAATCCCGAGCGGTGTTTTGACCAGTAGATTTCCAGATTTATCGATTTCTAGTTTGTTGTGACCCGCATAGTCTAGTTTGATAATGGAAGGGTTTGTGCCTGGTAAAACGTGAAATTCGTATTTCAACTCCTCATTTTCTTCGATTAATTTGAAGTCGATGCCGTTGTATAAATCATGCAATGTAGCTTCTGAATATCCGCGTACACCGGAGGCCCATTTGTTTTTGTTGTTGCCCAAAAAATAATTGTAGTATGCTTCAGTGGGCTTTTCTTTCGTGATGTTGTGTACGGTATTCGATCCCGCAAAATTCAAATGCACAACATGTTGCGTGTAGCTGTCAGAACCTGCAACATACAACGGATTTCCGTGTGCTTTTTGATAAGCAGTGAAGTTTTGCAGGTGAAACAGCAATTTCCCTTGTTCCACCCAAAGATTACCTCCTTGAAAGCGTGTTTTGAATAAAATGTTTTCGGACCACTGACCTTTATTTTCGATAAATGCATGGTGTACCGAATGTTTGTGTTCAATTTCTTGTCCTACAACAGTCAAAAAGAACATACTGAAGAATATGAGTACTAGTAGTTTCATGATTGAAAGATAGGAAATTTATTGAAATGGTTGCACGGTGATTCTCAAAATTGAAGTTCACACGATTATTTTGTCCAACTCTTGGATTTTTTAACCTCCATTTTCGTGGAAAAAGAAGTAACTTTGTTGGCAAAAAAAATCGTTTATGTCGATGCTTGGTTTAAAACTTTCTACGGATCCGCGTTGGGTGAATATTGTTGAGTCTAATATCGAAGAAATTCTCTCCGATCACTTGTGGTGTGAGCAAAAAGCGGCAACTAATGCGATTACGATGATCGCACACAATTCAGAATTGGAGGAATTAGTTACGGAGTTGCTGATCATTGCCAAAGAAGAAATGGATCATTTCCAACAGGTACACGAATTGATCAAAAAGAAAGGACTCACGCTCGCACGAGAGCGGAAAGACCATTATGTCAATGAATTGTATAAATTCATGAAAAAAGACGGAAGCAGGATCCAATCGTTGACCGATCGTTTGTTATTCTCAGCCATGATTGAAGCTCGAAGTTGTGAACGATTCAAAGTGCTTTCCGAGAACATTGAAGATCCAGAATTAGCCGAATTTTACCGCGATTTGATGATCAGTGAGGCGGGACACTATACAACCTTTTTGGGATTTGCCCGCAAGTATGGTGTCGGAATTGATGTCAACAAACGTTGGAAAGAATGGATCGACTACGAAGATTCAATTATTCGAAACTACGGAAAGAAAGAAACAATTCATGGATAAATTCAATTGATCGTAATTTTTCCGCTCTTTCTTTTTTCTCCTTGAAATTGAATTTCATACAGGTACAGTCCACTCGGATAATTTACATTTAAAACAGTCTTTTTTTCGGTGATTTCCTGAAAGAGTACCTGTTTTCCTGTCACATCCAGAATTCGAAGGTGATAGTTGGCTGGATTTTCGACAGTAATCACAAATTGATTAGTCGTTGGATTTGGATACACGGAAATGGTTTCATCGTTCGCTGTTTCTGTTGTTGATGCGGTGAGTTGTTGAAGCGAATATTGACTGAAAAAACGCCAGATTTCCGTGCTAGCCTTGAAATCTTTGTTGGTGTTTCCATTGACGGGGAAGATCGCACCAGGCCACGTGTGACCGCCGTTGATGATTTTGTACAATTCAACAGAACTTCCTTGCAGACCATTCTTCCAAACATAATGTTCAGCTGTACAATTGTCAGTCGTCACCAAGTTTGGGATCGCTGTAAAAATTGGAGTCGCATCACACTGATTAAAGTTTCTCCAGAATTTCACCAAGCTATCGACGTGTAAAAAGCCAACGGCACCTCCGCCAGTATACGGTACTACGGCGTCAGTAGTGCCGTGAATTTGCATCATTGGAACTGGGTGAGAAGGGTTGCATGCATTTTTGTGTAATACTGTCATTCCACCAGTCACAGATGCGATTGCTGCAAATCGATGACTCAAAAAACACGCTAAATCGTTGCTCATAAATCCGCCATTACTCATTCCTGTGCTGTAAATACGGTTTGAGTTGATGGAATACGTATTGCTTATTTCAGTGATGATTTGTTCCACAAACTGAATGTCTGCTTGGGCTTGGGCTGGTAAACCAAAATTATTCCAACCGGTGCTTCCGTTGACACTGAGTCCTTGTGGATGAACAATGATAAAATTCGCTGTGTCGGCTATCGGTCGGAAATCGCCATAGGCTTCTTGCTCAACATTATTCGATCCATAACCGTGAAAATTGAAAACGACAGGAACAGCCGTTCCCTGCGTGTAGATTCCGGGAATATATAATCGATAGGTTCTCGTTACTCCGTTAATTATCGTGGTTTCAGTGGTAGTAGTTTGACCAAACAGAGCGATTGGTGCGCATGCAAAAAGAAGTAGAAATAGTGATTTCATAGTGTATGTTTTTGTAAATATATGAAAAATAACCCATGCAGCTGAATTTCTGAAGACTTCAGAAACACACGTTTAGGGTCACTGCTCATCTTTGTAATCCGCCGTTTGACGTCAGTCAAAAGTTAACACTTGCGGCCCGCCATTGCTGAGCGAAGGCTTCCCTGATGGTCAAATTGTTAAGCTTCAAAATATACTGCATGGGCTCCGTTCAGAACGGATGAAGTCACTGTTTCGTCTTCGCGAAAGTACTTCTACCACAAATGTAGTGAAATTATGAATTCAATTACAACAATTTTATTTTTCCAAGTGGGCATTTTCAAGCAAATCTAAAACGGTTTTGACGGGACTAAACGTTGCGGATGGGATATCTACAAAAATCGAATTCCAATACGCCATCGATCCATTCCAAAGGCCAGGTAATTCTGAGAAAACTACGTTTTGTCCTTGGTGTTTTTTGCGCACAACAAAGAATTTACTCTCGTCTCTAAATTCTTTCAAGTCAAATTTGTTACCGTCAATATCTTTGGTGCACGCGACAATCATAACGGGATTAAAATACGTGCTTTGTACCATCAGTCGGTATTGTTCTCCCGTCATTGCAATCTGCGCTTTTTCGATTATTTGCTTGGAAATTCTTCCATTTTCTTCAATCCAAAATGGTCCGCCGCCAGGTTGTCCTTCGTTTCGAACCATGCCACACACGCGAAAAGGTCGGTTTAAGATGGCTTTGATTTCGGATATTGTAATCGTATCGATGCTGTTTTCAGGGAGAAATTGAAACTGTCTATTCAGTTCTTTCAATCCGTCTAAACTTGGATTTTCGATTAATTTTTTGCTCTCCGTTTGAAACCAAAGTGAAATTCCTCCCAAGTACTTCCACGTATCGATCGATTCTTGCGCTTTGGAGTAGTGCTGAACATTATCGATGTTTTTGATAAAAATCAAATCCGATTCGATTTCATTTAAGTTCTCTAGCAATGCCCCGTGTCCCGCAGGACGCGTTAAAATGGACCCATCGGCATTTAATTTCGGTTCTTGATCGCTCCCAAAAGCAATTGCGTTTGTCGCTGTATTTTGGGTCGAAAAAGAGACTTCGAATCGCCCGCCCGACAGTGCTTCGGTACTTTTGATGCCATCTTTGATTGCGGGTTCATGTGTTTCTTTAACGGTATAGTGAAATTGTGCGTTTTCCTCACTCACCTTCATTCCTTGCAGAATTTGCTCTTGAAAGGGATTTAAGATGAAAGGACCGTTTTTGTGAAACGGAATCAGTCCTTTGGGTAATTCACCAAATCCCATGCCTTGGCTACTCAATAAAAATTGTACAAATTCATCCAAATTCACATCGTGTGATTTGAGCCGTTTCCGGACCTCGATTGGTAGTTTTTGAAAAAATGCAAATTCTTCAATATTGTTCAGGAAACGCTCGACTTGGCTTCGATTTTCTTCGGTTGGTTCTTCCAAAAAATCGTATAAGAATTGAAACATCCTGGAGCCAGATCCCGATGCGGGAATGAAAAAGGTTGATTTTACGCCGGCATTATTAAACTTTTGAATCAAGTTTTCGCGTTGAACCTGCAGAAAATGTACAATTCCTTCTCCTATTTTACAAGGGGCAACGAGTTTTACTTCCGGCTGAACACCGAAAACAATTGAACGTTGTAATTCGATTTGCGCTTTATTGGGAGTTGTATTTTCCATCAATTCGTTTGTTTTTTCTTTCTTTGTGAAATGAATTTTGTCAGCGAATATATCAAATACTTAGTTAACGCCAAAGGGAGACACGGGATTCATTCGCCTTTTGTGTACGATTTGGTGGATTGTTGCTTGCAAATTCGACCCGACGCTGATTTTTCAAAGGATTTACAATCCTTGAAAAAAAAGTTGTCGAAGGACCTTGCTGAGATCGAAGTTCAAGATGCAGGTGCTGGATCCAAAACACTCGGTACGCGGCGAAGGGTCAATGATATCTACCGCACAGCAAGTAGCAAGGGAGTGTACGCAGATTTACTGTACCAATTATCGAATCATTACCGACCAAAACGTATGTTAGAGTTTGGTACGAGTCTTGGGATTGGTACAATCTGTTTGGCGGCAGGAAATCCAACCGGAAGCGTCGTTTCAGTAGATGCGTGTGGTGAGACACATAAATTGGCGCAAACGAACATATCTGCGTTTCGGTTGTCTAACGTTAGATTGATTAATGCGACTTTTAGTGCTTTTTTAGAGGCACATCGTGCAGAAGACTTCGATTTGATTTTTATCGATGGGCATCATCAGGGGGACGCATTGAAAAAGTACGTGCGACAGCTCTTGCCGTTTTCAAATGAAAATACAATTTTTGTTTTGGACGATATTCGATGGTCGAAGGATATGCTGGATGCGTGGAATGAGTTGAAGGCATCCTCTAATTTTCACGTCAGCTTGGATTTGTTTCGAATGGGGATTTTGATACGAAGACCACAACAAGTAAAAGAGCATTTTGTGGTCAAATTGAAACACGTTTTAAGAGGATTTTAAGTAAATTAAAATGAAAATATATACTAAAAAAGGAGACGAAGGAACCACTTCGTTGATCGGAGGCACACGCATCCCAAAACATGCATTGCGTATTGAGTCGTATGGAACGATTGATGAGTTGAATTCATACATTGGACTAATTCGAGATCAAGCAATCGATGCTAAGTACCAAGCGCAATTGATCGAAATCCAAGATCGCTTGTTTACAATCGGGTCATCGTTGGCCGCTGATCCTGAAAAATCCAATATGAAACTGCCAGATCTACTGGCTTCAGATGTTGCTTACTTGGAGGATTGTATGGATGAGATGGACAGCCAACTTCCTGAAATGCGTTTTTTTGTCTTGCCAGGCGGACACACCACGGTTTCGTATTGCCATTTAGCGCGTTGTGTTTGTCGACGAGCGGAACGAATCACGACGCATTTGCATGAGCATGAGTTTGTAGCACCAATTGTCATGCAATATTTGAATCGTTTGAGTGATTATTTGTTTGTGTTGGGGAGAAAACTAACGCAAGATTTAGGTGCTGAAGAGCAACCGTGGCGCCCAAGAATGTAGTGGCTTGTATGATGCAGGTGTTATTTGTAAATGAATAAATTGAAAGAAATTAAACTTTTTCTTGCTTGTAACGAAAATAAAATTATTTTTGCGCCAAATTAACCCATTAAAAAGGAGAAAAATGTATTGGACATTAGAATTAGCTTCGTATTTGGAAGACGCGCCGTGGCCAGCAGCCAAAGATGAATTGATTGATTTCGCTATCCGCACAGGAGCTCCTTTAGAAGTAGTAGAAAATCTACAAGATTTAGAGGACGAGGGTGATATCTATGAAAGTATCGAAGAAATTTGGCCGGACTATCCATCCAAAGATGATTTTCTCTTCAATGAAGATGAATATTAAAAAAAAAAGCCTTGGTGATGCCAAGGTTTTTTTTTGGGTATAAATATTCCAATCTTAAAGATGTTAAATCAAAACGAGTAAACTGTTTTTTATTACACCTCGTTTGTTTTATTTCTTATTTAACAAGTTGATTTTCATTTATTTTTAAGGTCGTTTTAATTTATCAAGTGGGCTGTAAGTTATTTTTTTATATATTTATAGCCAAGTTGAATGATTAAATTCCCCAAAATCGATGTTAATAGGTAGAGTTCATGAACACGAATTGCTTGAACAGAAATACCATTCTGGCAAATCAGAATTCGTTGCGCTATATGGTAGAAGAAGGGTTGGAAAAACATATCTCATTCGTGCTGTTTTCAAGCATCGATTTACGTTTCAGCTGACCGGACTCTCGGAGGCAAATTTGAAAACGCAACTTGAAAATTTCAATTACGCTGTTCAAGAACAACATCCTCTACTCAAGCTGAATCCATTGTCGAGTTGGATGGAAGCGTTTCAGACCTTGAAAAAAATCATTGAGAAGTCGCGCCAAAAGAAAAAGGTGATTTTTATGGACGAATTGCCCTGGTTGGATACGCAAAACAGTGGGTTTATTCAAGCGCTCGAGCATTTTTGGAACAGTTGGGCTTCGGCACGAAAAGACATTCTACTCGTTGTTTGTGGATCCGCTGCATCTTGGATGATCCATAAATTGATTAACAACAAAGGCGGATTGCATAACCGAATCACGCTCCGCATTCGCGTTGAACCATTTACCTTGAAAGAATGTGCTTCTTTTATGAAGTATAAAAAAATACAATTAGATCATTATCAATTGATTAAACTGTACATGGTTCTTGGTGGAATTCCGTTTTATTGGGACGAAGTACAAAGAGGAATGAGTGCTGCCCAAAACATCAATCGCTTGTGTTTCATGTCGGAAGGTTTGTTATCGAATGAGTTTTCAAATTTATTCAAATCCTTGTTTAATCGCGCTGAACGTCACGAGGCAATCGTCGAAGCACTGGCTAAAAAAAGCGCAGGATTGTCCCGAGAAGAATTGATTTTGCATACAGGGATCGCCAATGGAGGTAATTTTACGCGTTTGTTACATGAATTGGAAGAAAGTGGATTCATCCGAAAATATACTCCTTTTGGTAAGAAAAATCGCGATAGCTTGTTTCAGTTGTGTGATTTTTACTCCCTGTTTTACATGAAGTTTATGCAACACACAAAGCGCACTTTTGAACGAGATTGGATGAAAATGATTGATAATCCTGCGCATCGTGCTTGGAGTGGTTATGCATTTGAACAACTATGTTTGATGCACTCCAACGATATCAAAAAAGCACTGGGAATCAGCGGTGTTGAAACAAGCGAGTTTTCATGGAGATCCACCTTGGATACGACAGG
>SSGT01000152.1 GCA_008017065.1 Crocinitomicaceae bacterium | reverse complement strand
TTTGCTCAATGCTTCGATCGTATCATTGACCAGATTTGGACTTTTGTGATTGATACTGTCGGTCACAATACGCAACTTTGGCAACGCAATTTGCAGCGCAGGATCGCCGATCAACGTAAAGCTTCGTTTATTTATTCCTTCGTTGGTGGTATTTTTTGTACGTCGCATAATTTCTCCAAACGTCAGTGGCTCTGCCTCCGCATCTCGATCAAAAACGTTTTCGTAAAAGCGTTCCCCCGTTGTCGAATTTACATCAAAATAAACGGATCGCGTGGTGGTCATCAACGCAATTGCACCCCCATTTGGATTCAGCGCAACCCACTCACCTGCCGAAACACGTTTGGGATCATCAAACTTTGTAAATTCACATGTTGCGGTAACGAACAAATTCAATTTGTTTAAATTCGTCCACGACAAAATTTGCGGAATTGTAATGATCCGTTCTTGCGCAGCACCAGATTCTCCCCCGTGTCCAACGTAATTTACAACCAAAGCGCCTCGTTGTACTCGACTCGTAATTGCATCAAAAACTTCAGGGTATCTTTCACCTCCTGCACCCGAAACTTGGGGAAATGCGTCACAATAGAGCTTGTCAGCATTCATCTCTGGATGATTCGCAGATACGTGTTCAAACTGAGGTTCGCAATCCTCCCGGATAAAATACCCACCTTCCTCATCGTCAGCTATCTGCACGTAGTTTAATCGCCAATCACCAAATGTCCCGCTCGTGTCCGTTGTTCCCGAACAACAATCGGTTGTGCCCACAGATAGGTTCGCGCCGTTCTTCATGTAAATTTCAACTTTATCCACCTGCTCTTTTGCATTTTGAGGAGTTGAAATCAACATTCTTCCGATGCCGAGATCCATATCGTCTCCGTTTCCGAGGGATTCGTTGTCGTCCATCATCCCGAAATAATCATCGGTAACGAGTGCGTCAATATGATTTTCAGAGTTCATGACTTGATAGGTCGGAACAAAATTTGCGTTTGAAACGATATTTTTCGGATCGTATGTTCCATCTCCGAAAAGCAATAGATTCTTCGGCATCAAATCTGGATTTCCATTTGCACGGTCAAAAAACATTTTCGAGAACCATTTGATCGCGGTTACATCCAGCGAACCCGATGAAAATTCGTTGAAGATTTGCTCAGTCGTTACGACATGAACTGTTGTGTTTTGCGAACGATGTAAATCCGCCAAACGATTCGCTTCCGAAACAAACGCAGGATTGGTGACAATGAGCAAATCGGCATACTCCAACGCATGCAAATTCTGCGGCTGAACTGTTCCCACAAAGCTCGGTACGGAGAACGAAACACCGTTGGACGCAACAAACTCACGTAGCGAATCTGTCTTCAAATTAAACTGATAGACAGAACCCGCGCTATTCCCATTGACACGCTTTGGATGCTGCCGGTCGGTAACGTCCCAAACAAAACCATTCGCTGGCAAATTCAACAATTCAAAGGCACTGATATTTCCAGCGGCAACGGAGTTTAGATCTCTAAAATAAAAATAATTACCCACAAAACTCAGGCCTCTACGTGCATTCAACTCAATCTTATCGAGGTATGTGACAACTGCAGGAGACAGTCGATCGATTTCGATGGTAAGTGGCAAACTCGCGGAGGGATTTGCCTTATTAAACGTGTACACTGAACGTGCATAATCAGCAAATATCGAAGGAATAGCATTGGTCGAAACGACCTCAGAGCCGATTGAAAAAATAGCTTGATTTCCAGAAGTACGCGCATTACTTGCAATCGACACGGAAAATCGAGCTGGCTCTGTTGCAATAATATTGGGAACACTGAACTGAAACGAACGTGTCAACACATCATCAAAGGTTTCCCCATACCAAATCTGTCCACCGCCGACGAGCGACTTCAATTCTAGCTCGTAACTGACTGAATAGTTGTACGAATTAACCGTCGTAGTTGATGTGCCTTCGGAAGCGATATTGGAAATACGCGCAGGAATATCCGAATCGCTTATACGGATAAAATAACACGAAACGGTGCTGTATGGATTCATCTCTCGCGTGAGCAAATTTCCAGTCGTTTGCTTCAACCGATTCGGTCCCCACGCATGAAACAAAATGTAATCATTGTCGTCAAAAACTCCATCAGACTCCCCTATTACAAGGATGTCATTTTTCACCAAATCGTCGGGTCGAGGAATGCTATTGGCTTCCGGAAGTTTCCCCGTTCCATTACCATAAATATTGATGTGACTTGGATTTAAACCAGCAACATTGATACCCATTGATGTCAAAAATGCTTTATCAATTTTATAAATTCCATCTTCCGAAACGGAAATCTTGTACCACTTACTGGATGCGTCGCCAAGCACTGAAGAGGCTACAAAATCTTTCTTTTTAACAACTTGCTGCGTTGCCTGGAGTTGGACCTTGAACGAAGAAACGCGTTCAATTACACCGTTATTTTTAACGTATGGAAACAAAGAAACAGTCACCGACCGAATTCCGCGCGAAATCGATACTTTGCTTGTGTATTGGATGGAAGTAGGGACATCAATTTGAAATTTAGTCAAGTATGTTAAATCTTCTTGCGTTGCACTCAAAAATGTTAAATTACTAACTAGTACATTAAAATCTGAAACTCCACCTAATTTGTGTCTCCAAGTGAAATGCGGCTTGATTTGATCATATCCTTGATTCGCAATCGCCGGGATGTAAATAAACTCCCCGCTGTGCGGAACGTATTTCGGTGATAACCAAGGAATAGAAACATCAAACGAAGTTGTTTGAGCGCTAGCACTAACCGCGAAATGAATTAAAAAAAAGCAAGATAAAACGCGCCCAAGGCGAACAAAAAATAAGATTTTAAATAATTCCTTCATGGTGCAAAAATCATAAATTTGACTGACATTATCACCAAAAACGCAGTGAACGTTCGAATATTGTCATTGAATTATCATTTAGGCAACAACAATTTGTTTTTTTTTTGTAACATTGTCGTGAAAATTGCGTTGTAGTACTAATTTGCTATTATTCAGAATTGAATGAAAAAACTTAAATACTTAGTAATCCTATTGATTGGCTTTTCCACAAGTCATGAGGCCTTGGCACAAGACCCAACGTTCACCCAATTTTATGCCAACCCTCTATATTTGAATCCTGCATTTGCAGGAACCAATCGCTGTGCTAGATTCGGATTAAATTACCGAAACGAATGGCCAAGATTATCCGCAAACTACGTTACCTACAGCGCATCCTACGATCAATATTTCAAAAATATTTCTGGTGGTTTCGGTGTTTTAGCGACACATGACCAACAAGGACAAGGTACTATCAACACATCAATGCTCGGTTTGGTGTATTCCTACCATTTAAAGGTTACGAACAAATTCACACTTCTTTTTGGTGCTCGCGCTGCTTGGTATCAAAAGTTTTTGGACTGGGATAAATTGAAATTTGGAGACATGATTGATCCACGTCGTGGGTTTATCTATAAGACTGGAGATATCAAACGTGGTGGATCTCGTGGATTTTTTGATGCTTCTGCAGGAATTGTTGGTTTTTCAAAGAACTTCTTTTTCGGCGTTGCTGGTCATCACTTGAATATGCCGGATGAATCAATGATTTTGGGAACAGATTCTCGTTTACCGATTCGTTTGACGGGTCACATGGGTGCTGAAATTAAACTGGGCGGAAAATCGAAATACATGAATACAACGTCGATCATGCCGAACGTAATTGTTCAATACCAACAAGGATTCATGGAGGTAAATATTGGAACGTACATCAAATACGGTTCTTTTACCGCTGGTGCCTGGTTTAGAAACAAAGACGCATTTATTTTGTCATTGGGTGTAAATACCGGAACATTCAAAATTGGATATAGTTATGATGTCACTGTTTCAGTCCTGAACAACGGAGTTTCTGGCGGATCACACGAAATATCGATGGGTTATAACGTAAATTGCAAGAAGAAATCACCAGTTTGGAGAACAATTTCTTGTCCATCTTTTTAAAAAAAGTGTAACTTTTATTTTAAAATTCGTTTATGCAAGTAACTTTGCAAAATAAGAACAATGAAAAAACAACCAAATAATATGAAAATGCTTAGAATATTCACTCTAGCAATCTTAGGTGTAGCTTTGGTATCCTCTTGCTCTCGGGAAACTTCAAGTTCTACAGGTTGGGAATATAACAACCCCAACGTCGGAGGATTTCAAAAGTTTCCATTCATGGATCAAGAAACAGGACCAGGATTACTTTTAGTTGAAGGTGGTACATTTACCATGGGGCGTGCAGAACAAGATGTGATGTTTGACCACAACAACAGACCTGCTCGTGTAACTGTTTCTTCTTTTTACATGGATCAAACGGAGGTTACTAATTTCTATTGGTTGGAGTACTTATACTGGTTGAATCGTGCATACAGTGAAACCTATCCAATGGTTTACAAAAATGCGTTGCCAGACACCTTGTGTTGGAGATCTCCATTGGCATTCAATGAAAAATACGTTGAATACTACTTACGTCACCCTGCTTACCGAGACTACCCGGTAGTTGGTGTTTCTTGGATTCAAGCGTCTGACTATTGTAAATGGAGAACAGACCGTGTAAACGAATATATCTTGATTCGCGAAGGAATCATGGATTACAACACGGAACAAAATAACGAAAACACATTTGATACAGAAGCTTACCTTGCAGGTCAATACGGAGCTGAAGAAGGAAAAGACGGTGTAATTCGTAATCCGCAAGACTTAGATCCTTCCAAAGCAAACGGAAAATCATTGGGTACACGTATCGTAAAAATGGAAGATGGTAGCTTGCTAGCACGCTACCGTCTCCCAACGGAAGCTGAATGGGAATTTGCATCTTATGGTTTAATTGGAAACTTAGAACCAGGCTCAGAAGTAATCACAGACCGTAAATTGTATCCATGGGATGGACACTGGGTTCGTAAAGACGACGAAACTTTCCAAGGAGAAATTCGCGCAAACTTTGTTAGAGGTCGTGGAGATTACATGGGGGTTGCAGGACAATTGAACGATAAAGCAGACGTTACTGCTCCTGTTGAATCTTACTGGCCAAATGACTACGGATTGTACAACATGGCTGGAAATGTTTCTGAATGGGTAATGGATGTTTACAGACCAATGTCATCAGAAGATTTTGATGAATTCAGACCTTTTAGAGGAAATGTATTCAAAACAAAACAGTTGAACAACACGGGTTCTACAGATACGAAAAACGCGCAAGTACTTTACGATGTTCACGGAATGAAAGAATACATCAATGAATTTGAACGTGTTCGCTTCCAACGTATTTCTGCAGCAAATCACGATCCATTGGATCCTGCAATTCCAGCGGGTATTCAAGCAGCAGGAAAGTCTAGAAACCCTGTTAAAAGTGGTTCTCCAGATCCATACTACGTTTCTCACAAAAACACCAAAGACTCTATGGAGTTGAAATTGTTGCGCGAAATCAATGTGATTTTAGATTCTGCAATTGCGTTGAAAAATGACAAAGATGAAATCGCAGCTTCGTTGTTGGTTCAAGAGTTAATTTTAGACGAAATCTTTGTTGATCGTTTGAGAGAAGGTGTAAACGGAGACGAGTATGCTTACGAAATCATTACGATCATTCGACAAGGTTTTTCATCGTACATCACAAACACGCCAGGTAAATTAAAATACAGAAATGTAACAGAAGAAGAAAATATCGGACGTTTAAATTACCGCAAAGATGATTACGTGGATTACTTAGACGGTGACATTGAAAGTTCGATCTATTACAACAATGACGAGCGTAAAAACCAAATTAATCAAGCAACGCGTGATCCTAAGTTGGTAATGTACCAAAACGAACACGAAGAGTTTGCATTGGATGGTTCGCCTGTTAAACCAGGAGACAAAACGTCTTGGCCAACAACATTGGTTTCTGACAAGTCCCGCGTTTACAAAGGTGGTTCATGGAAAGACAGAGCATATTGGTTGATTGGTGCAAACAGAAGATATTTGGATGAAGACAAATCTACTGCTACAATCGGATTCCGTTGTGCGATGGATCGAGTTGGAAGTCCAACAGGTTTGAACTACGAGAACAAAAAGAAGAAAAAGAAAAAATAACAACATCATGTTGAACTAAAACCCATCTATTCGGTGGGTTTTTTTATGCATAATTATGACGAATTTTGAACTATTTTACGATACATCTGGCGTTTGTACAGATACGAGAAACATTCAAAAAGACTGCCTGTTTGTTTGTTTAAAGGGAGCAAACTTTAACGGCAATGAATTTGCGTTAGAAGCGCTCAATCAAGGAGCGAAGTATGTAATTGTGGATGAATTTATTTCGGATGCACCATCGTCGATTATTCGTGTTGAGAATGCGTTGATCTACTTACAACAATTGGCGAATTACCACCGCCATAAATTTCAACTTCCCATTATCGGAATTACTGGCAGTAATGGTAAAACGACGAGTAAAGAAT
>SSGT01000019.1 GCA_008017065.1 Crocinitomicaceae bacterium | reverse complement strand
TCCTGTTGTTCCACCTGTAGGTACACCTTGCCCATTGGTTCCTGCTTCTCCTTGCGGTCCAGTCGCACCAGTTGCACCTGTTAATCCAATTGGTCCTTGTGGTCCAGTTGCACCTGTCAAACCGATTGGTCCTTGTGGCCCAGTTTCTCCTTGGATTCCTTGTGGTCCAGTTGCACCAGTCGCACCAGTTAAACCGATTGGTCCTTGTGGACCAGTTGCACCAGTCGCACCAGTTAAACCGATTGGTCCTTGAGGTCCCGTTTCTCCTTGTAATCCTTGTGGCCCAGTCGCACCTGTAGCGCCTGTTAATCCGATTGGTCCTTGCGGTCCGGTTGCACCAGTCGCACCAGTTAAACCGATTGGTCCTTGAGGTCCTGTTTCACCTTGTTGTCCTTGCGGCCCAGTTGCTCCAGTTAAACCGATTGGTCCTTGTGGACCAGTTGCACCTGTAGCACCTGTTAATCCAATTGGTCCTTGTGGTCCAGTTTCACCTTGGATTCCTTGCGGTCCAGTCGCACCAGTTAAACCGATTGGCCCTTGCGGTCCACTTTCACCTTGGATTCCTTGTGGTCCTGCAGGTCCTTGCGGTCCAGGAGTTGAACTACCCGATGTTTTAGCGTACAAAGCATATGGAACACTCAATAATTGACTTGTACCTGTAATTGTATAGTTTGTGCCACCCGTTGGATCCGTTTCTGTTTTAACGAAATAGGGTCCATTTTCCCAGTTAATGTTTGTCATTGAACCAGTTACAACCGTACCTTCACCAATTTGAAGCGTAACCAATCCATTTGCATTGGATGTGGGAACTTGTGTTTCTACATAAACTGGAGTTCCATTTGCAGAACCTTGTAGGATACTAATTTGCATACCCACTTCTTGGTTAGAAACAAGCATATTAGTTGCATTTCGCACAACTGCTTGATAGCTCATTTTTTCGGGAGCTTGGGCAAAAAGACTACCAGCTGAAATTAGCAAGGCAGTAACCGCGATGTATAATTTTTTCATTTAGAAATTATTTTTTGATTATTTTAAAAGTCTGAATGGACTGATTGTTTGAGAAAACATCTAATAGATACACTCCAGCAGGATATAGGTCAAATGAAAGCGTTGAACTTGTCGTTGAAATAGATTCAGCCGCGAGCTGTTTTCCGTTTAAATCGAAAATTCGATAGTTCATTTTGTCGAAAGAAACGGCTTCCATAGACAACTGAATTTGACCATCCGTTGGATTTGGATAAACTTGGATGTTAAATGGTTTCGCTAACTCAGTGATGTTTGCTGTGAAGATTTCGTAAGCTTGTTGTACACCTTGAGAAACAGTACCTGTAGTTTGCGAAAACGACTGATCAAAGACTTGACCAATCGAGGAAGACACAGTTCCACCCGTGCCTTGTGCTTCATTTCCGTTTGCAACAAACGCTTCTTGAGCAAAAAAGCCACTCGAAAGAGTCATGCACCCACAAAATAGCACTGTGTTTTTTAGTGAAATAATCATTAGTATATTTTTTCACAAGATTACGACCCTTTGTTATTTTGGCAATCAGGGTTAACCCTGATTATTTTAGGAAGTTTACATTATGTGAAAAGCGTAGATGTCATACAATTTGAATGATAATCTAGTGTTGGAGTAACGAATGGAGGTTGAAACTTAATATGACGGAGATTTCCCAATAATTGAACTTTCTAAAACAATATTTGAAGATTTTTCTTTAAACTCGTGGCTACAAAATTCAAAGCCACTATTTAATGAATGCATTGCACGCTTACAATATCTATTCTATTCGGTTCTTTTCCATTCATGTATATTGTATTATACTTGTCGTTCTCTCTCAAACGGTTAGTTGTACTGAGCAAAGAACAAGTGATAAAGCGCATTTGAAAGTGCTAAGTTATTTAGGTAACTCCAATCATCTACCGGAAAAAGCGTATAAAAAGACTTTTCAAACTCATCTCGATCAACTTGAAAAAGCTGGGGAAATCGATCAAGCAGTTCAACTTTTAGAGGCTCATGGCGATGCATTAGACATTGCATTTCTTGCCGATTCTGGCTTTGTTAAAACGACTGAACGATTCCTCAATAAATACACCTCCCAATTGCGGGCAGAACAAACTATTTCGTTGAACTATTACCTCGGTTCGCAATACGATTTTTTGGGAGACATAGAAAAAAGTGATACGTATTTAGTGAAAACGCAGTTGTCAACGGACAATGAAGATGGAAAAAAACTACAATCGTTTGGACGAACTTTAATTGTCGAACATTACAAGCGCAGTGGTAAATATTACGAAGCAATGAACGGTTATTTACAAAATATTGCTTATTACGAAGAACAGAAAGACACGATAAACCTTACCATCACATATAACAATCTGTCTACGATTTACAAAAACTTAAAAGTGTACGATGAATCTGAAAAATGTCTTCAAAAGGGGTTACAACTTGCCATAGCCACGAAAGACACCATTAACATTTGGACAGCGTACATCAATTTATCTCGCCCAAATGAATTGGCTATTAACCCACAGAAATGCTTAAAATATGCAAGATTGACCAAACACATCCACGACCGATGGAGCAGTAAAACGAGGTATCACAGTGCCAATACCTATACTACTTATGCCAATGCGATGTTGTTAAATAGAAAATTGGATTCCGTTTATTTCTTCGTTGAGTTGGCAAAAAAATATGCTGAACCGGGAAATCGGTTGAAATATGACCTTTATCAAATGCAAGCGGAAACCGATTTAATATCGGGGAAGCCCATAAAGAACAAGGAAATCCTCGAACAAGAATACAAAGCTGCCAAACAACAAAATGATATTCCTGTTGTGGAAATGTTGGCAACTATTTTATCCAACAATGCAAAACAATCCAACGATTATGCCAATGCATACCATTACTTGGCCGAAAAGTACCGCATTAGAGATAGTTCTTGGATGAACGATACAAAACTAAACTTAATTTATCTCGATAAGAAATTTCAACTGGAAAGGAAGGAAAAACTGATTGCTCGACAACAATTAAAGATTGCGCAAAATAAGTTATTCATATATGCTATACTTTCTGTGGTACTGATACTAACTTTTACTTGGTTTATTATTTCCATTCGAAAAAAACGGAAACGTTCAGAACACGAAGCTTTTATTCAAGAACAATTTACCTTTCAATTACTTCAAAATACCGAGGAGGAACGAAGTAGAATTGCCAATGAATTGCACGATAGTGTGAATCATGAATTGCTAACAATCAAAAATGCGTTAGTGAGTGGAAAAACTGTTGATATTGAACAAGTCGCAGGATTAATTGAAGAGGTAAGAAGCATTAGTCGTAACCTACATCCTGCTGTTTTAGAAACCATTGGTTTGGAGGCCAGTATCGAACAATTGTGTGAACGATTATCGGAAAACGGTTTGTTTACGACATGTGAAATTGAATACGATCAACCTCTTGATAAAAACTCTGAATTACAAATATACCGCATTATCCAAGAGTCGTTGAACAACACATTAAAACACGGTAGGGCCGACGCTGCAAAAGTGAACATCATTCAAACTGCTACCATCATTTCAGTTGAGATCAAAGACAATGGAAAAGGATTTAATGTGGAGGAACAAATCAACAGTCCACGATCCTTTGGTTTACAAAGTTTGGTGCAACGAGCGAAAAGCATTGCCGGGACGATTACCATTTCATCATCAGAAAAAGGAAGTATTATTCAATTCAACAAAGCACTTTAACATGAAAAAGATTTTAATTGCAGACGATCATCCTGTTACGTTGAATGGAATTAAAGCGTTCATCGAAAGTTTGAACTATACGGTTGCAGGAACCTTCAACAATGGTAAATCTGCTTATAACGCGATTGAAACGTTGCAACCCGATATTGTCATCCTCGATTTGAATATGCCGGAAATGAACGGTTTGGAAGTCTTGGAAAAAGTAAGACAAAACGACCCGAATACCAAGATCATTTTGTACACGATGTACAACGAGAAATCGTTTTTGATTCGCGCAAAAAAATGGAAAGTAAACGGTTATTTATTGAAAGACTTTGCCCTCGAGGAATTATCGAAATGTTTGGAAAAAGTAAGTCAAGGTGAAAATTGGTTCAGTACGAAATTAGAAGTTTCTCTAATTGCAAAAAAACACGATCAGTACGTAGAAAAAATTTTAACCTTGAGTGGCTCAGAGCGTAAAATTTTGTCGTTAATTGGAAAAGATCACACAACTAAAATGATTGCGGAGCTTTTGTTTATTTCGGAAAAAACGGTGGAAAAACACCGCAGTAATATCATTGCGAAACTGGGTTTGCCCAATGAAAAGAATGTTTTGCAACGTTTCGCACTTCAAAACGACATTCCAGAATAAAAATAACATTTCTAGTTTTCTTGAAGACAGTTTTCAATCGGTGTAATTCAGTTCGACTTAAAATGGATTTTTACCTGATTTTGCTTGGGTGGCAAACAAAGTAAATAGATATTCCTAACGAAAAATGCCTTGTTGAAGTTGGCGTCTAAATATGCATCTGATGAATAAAAGCTACATTTCGATATAACTGACGCACAGCGCAATGAAATAATACAAATTGTCCCATTTTTTTCGTTTCAGAATCCAAAAGAAACAAAAACTAAAAATGAGTGCAAATAGGTCGTTGAAGACAATGACTGCGATTAAAAAGATACTTATAAACAACAGTGGGAATAGCTTTTTCAACAACGTCACATTTTTATAGCAATGTCTGATTGTGCATAGATTGCCCCAGAAGTGTATTCCGCTCGCATATTGTGTTGCGAAATGGATTGAGTCAAACCACAAAATAAGCGGCGTGAGTAAAATGAAGAGCACTCCCGCCAGCGCTAATTGTGAGCGTGAGGTTGTTCATTGATGAATAAAGTGGAGGAAAAAAACGCTCGCAGCATACAGTTTTGAATCAGTAATTCGCAACAAGATTACGTATTTCCAGTCGAATTCCCATGTGACCGCGATTCAAATTTGATTTTCCGGACTTGATTGAGGTAAATCTTGCGCGGATTGTTCTTGTTTTTTTGAATGCACGTGTGCAACATCCATCTGCTTTTTTCAAAATCCGCAAGAATTATGAGAAACAAGACAGATTCAGAGCAATACCCACAACAATGAATTCACACGGACGCGCTTACGATCAAATTTCAGGTGATCGTGACATCTCATCTGCAAAAATGAACAGTCGATTGAAATAATGACGGGAATAGGATGTACCGAATAATTTTTCCCTAACTTTGTGTCGAATTTTTAGAAAAGATGTTGATTCAAGTAGTAAAGTCCAAAATCCACAGAGTTCGCGTAACGCAAGCTGATCTCAATTACATCGGAAGTATCACTATCGACGAAGAGTTGATGGAAGCAGCCAACGTGATTGAAGGTGAAAAAGTACAAATTGTAAATATCAATAACGGAGAGCGTTTTGAAACCTATGTGATTAAAGGCGATCGTAAATCAGGTACCATTTGCTTGAATGGACCAGCCGCACGACGTGTTGCAATGGGTGATATCATTATCATTATTGGTTATGGATACATGGAATTTGAAGAAGCAAAATCGTTCAAACCGTGTTTGGTTTTTCCAAACGAAGAAACTAATCTTATTGATTGATGCTTAAATTTTCAGTAATTGGTCTAATCAAAACAGTTTTACCCTTGGCGTTAGGAATTTACCTGATTTGGTATTTTTTTAGCAACATGTCAGACCAATCGTTGGAAGTTTTTTACGCTGCTTTGCAAGATGCCAATTATTTCTGGATTGTACTCTCGCTTGTACTCAGTTTTTGTGCGTTTGCAATTCGTGCATATCGTTGGAAATACGTGTTGGAACCGCTCGGATACACAACGAAGTTTTGGAATCGATACCACGCGTTGATGATTGGTTATGTTGTCAACCTAACGATACCACGTGCCGGAGAAGCATCACGCGCTGCGATGTTGTATCGCTCAGATGGCGTTCCATTTTCTAAATCATTTGGTACGATCATCGGCGAACGTGCTGTTGATTTATGTATGCTGGCATCGGTTGCTTTGTTGACTGCTTTTCTCGGATACGATGATTTTACAGCCATTTTTGCGCAAATCAAAACAGAATTCGCTCCAAAGCCAACATCCGCAGGCGGATTTCCCTGGGGAAAGCTCATTTACGGAGTCGTTGCTTTGTTGTTTTTAGCGTTTGTAGCCAAGCTTGTATTTAGCGTAAAATGGCGAAAAAAGCTGATTGGTTTTCTTCAAGACGTGGTGGTCGGGTTGCTTTCCGTTTTCAAATCCAAAAATCCCCTTGCTTACGTCCTTGCTACACTCTCCATTTGGACCTTGTATGTCCTCTATTTTGCCATTCCATTTTTCAGTTTGGAGCAAACGAAAGACATTCCATTTGACGGTATTTTACTCGCGTTTATCGCGGGTTCCTTGGGGATTACGTTCACAAATGGAGGTATTGGTACATTTCCCTTGTTGGTTGGTTTGGTGGTTGTATTCTTTTTGGGCAAAGATCAGCCCGATTCACAAGCGATCGGAAACGCGTTGGGAATGATTATTTGGGTTTCTCAAACCTTGTTGCTTATCATTTTGGGATTGATATCCATGGCTATGTTGCCCAAAAATTACACCAAAGATCATGTCGAGACTGAGTTACCTGCAGGAGAAAATCGTTGATTTATCTACCGCGCAATTGCGTATCCAACATTGGAAATTTAAAGGCGAAACGGTCGTTTTTACGAACGGGTGTTTCGATATTTTACACCAAGGACATGTAGTTTATTTAGCGAAAGCGGCAGCACTTGGAACGCGGTTGGTTGTTGCAATCAATTCAGATGCGTCGGTACGCCAACAAAATAAAGGGCCTGAGCGTCCGATCAATCCGGAAAGTGCTCGAGCGGTAGTGCTTGCTGCGCTTGGTTTTGTAGATTTGGTGGTTCTTTTTGAAGGACAAACACCGATCGATTTGATCGAAGAATTCCAGCCAGATGTGTTGGTTAAAGGTGCAGATTATGACCCGTTGGAACGAAATCCAGCGAGTAAAACATACATCGTTGGGTCGGATGTGGTACTTAAATACGGCGGAAGGGTGGAAGTGATCGAACTCGAAGCGGGATTTTCAACCACCAACATCGTTAACAAATTGAAATAAGGCCTTCGTTCGAAGCGTCATTTTTAATTCCATGTTGTTTAAAATTTTCCTTTTCGGAGGATTATTTGTTTTTCAGTTGGCGTACTACAAAGTTTTCAAATTCAAGGTTAACTGAATGTTTCGTTTAGACTATTAAATAATGTTTAATTTGAACTTTTTTTGATTTGTTTTATCGTTTTATTAAATCATTTATTTATTGAAAATCAGCTGTTTTGATGCCTTATCTTTGTGTCGTGAAAAAGAAAATCACACACGAAATTGTAACTTTTTGAAGTAAAGATTGTCAAGTAAGTAACCAAATAAAATACAATAAGATGAAAAAAGTAATGAGTTCAATCGGGTTGATTCTTTTCGTTGGAGGATTCGCAATGGCAACAGAAAAGAACGTTTCTGACAAAGACAAAAAAGACAGTTCGAACGGGAGTGAAGTTGCAGCTGCGGAAACAACATTTGCAACCAATTATGCAAATCAAACGCATACGTTGACCGTCAATGTTACCAATGTGTTGGATCCATACGCGAGTATTTCGGTAACGAATCAACGAGGCGCAACAATTCAATGTGCATTTATTCAAAACACGACCGGGGAGTTTGTATTTGACCTGTCGCAATTAGACAAAGGAATTTACAATGTAATGTTGATTACCGACAAAGAGATTAGAATCAAGCGATTGACGATCAACTAAGGGAATGAGGGGCTGAATTTCAGAAAAGTGAAATGCCGCTTTAGGCGAGATGTCAACAAACCCGCTGTGTTACCGTTTATCAAGTTTTCCCGACCGTTTTTACCAACTTTTGTAACCAAACCAAAAATCTTGATTATTCTTACGTTTTAAAACAAAATAATCAGGATGAGCTCTAATCTTAGAATCTTATTTGCACTTCTGTTTTTGCCGCTACTTTCGTTTGGTCAGCAGATGCAAATTTCAGGAACAGTTTACGACACGACCAATAATGTACCGCTGTCTCAAGCCATGGCGATGGTTGTTCGCATCAAGGACTCGGTTTTAATCGATTTTCAACGAACAGACAAGAGCGGTACTTTTTCATTCTCCAGCTTGCCAGTCGACACGTTGCAGTTGATTGTTTCGCACCCTAAATTTGGAGAAAGAGAATTTTACTTTTTCGGTCGACCAGACAATGCAACCTTCGAGTTGAAAAAAATCATTTTGCCAGAACGTAGTCAGCACATTGAAGAGGTGACTATTTACGCCTACAAAGATCCGATTTATTACAAAGGCGATACCTTGGTGTATGTAGCCGATTCCTTTGCCACCAAGCCCAACGCAGTTGTCGAAGATTTGTTGAAAAAATTGCCTGGTATCAAGGTGAACACCGACGGATCAATTACTTCGCAAGGAAAAGAAATCTCGCAAGTATTGGTAGATGGAGACGAATTTTTTGGTGCCGATCCCACAATGGCAACCAAAAATTTAGCCGCAAAAGGAGTGGAATCTGTTCAAGTATATGAAAAGAAAAACGAAAACGCAACCGAAGGCGATGAAACGATCCAAGTACTCGATTTGAAGTTGAAAGACGACGCAAAAAAAGGATATTTCGGAAAAACCTCAGTCGCCAGTGATTTCAGACGCTTTTACGAAGGCGAATTGTTGGCCAATAAATTCAATAAAGATCAAAAAATTTCTGTCTTTGCCTTGGTTTCAAATACCACCAATTCGAGTTTGAAGTGGCAAGATGCATACAAATTTGGTATCGAAACGGGCTTTAGCTACAACGAGGAAGAAGACAGTTGGCAATCCGACAATATCCAACAGGGTTCAGGGATTCCAACTACATTGAAAACAGGGGTCTATTTTGAGGATCAAGTTACCAAGAAAACAAAATTGGGAGTCAATTATACGTATTCGAACAACGGATTAGAAGCTGTCGAGCAGAATCGTTCGCAGTATTTCTTGTCGGATACAACGTATGCTACGGATCAAAACAATAACGCTCGGTCACAATCGCAATCCCATGCGCTCAACCTCTCGATCGAACATCAGTTGGATTCATTGACAACGATTGAATTTGAACCGCGGTTGAAAATCAATTTGGTCGATAAAGAAAACAATAACCTGATCGATTTCTTGGGAGCCGATGAGGTTTTGAATCGACAAACAACCGTCCGAAACGCCAACGATGCGACTGGCACAAATTTAAAAACACGCGTTGCGTTGATCCGAAATTTCAAGAAGAAAGATCGAAAACTAAACGTGACCTATCGTTTTACGTACGATGAAAATAAGTCAACTGGTAATTTGTATTCCCTCGATCGGAATATTTACAGTCCACTGTTAAACGACACGATCGATCAAGAGAAACGCAACAATTCACTTTCGTTAAGTCATACAGCGAGTGTTATTTATGTGGAACCGTTGAATGCCAAAATAAAATTCGAGTTTGAGTACGAATTGTTTTCAAATCACAACGATCAACTGAAGAAAACGTACAATTTTGAAAATGGAAGTTACGAAGCCGTTGATTCAAGCTTGTCGAACGAATTCGAAAGTACGAAATTGCAAAACCGCGTTGGAACATCCTTGATTTACGAGCACAAAAAGCATCGCTTTGTAGCGGGAGCGCGTTTCAGAAACGTGGAGATATCTAACAAGAACTTGATTTCAGACAGTACCATTTTCCAGTCGGTAAACAACATCTTGCCGCGTATACGTTACACCTACAAGATTTCGCAAAACAACCGCTTGATGGTCAATTACAACACCAATTCTTCGCAACCAAGTTTGAACCAATTGCAGCCGGTGCGTGACAATACAAATCCGAATCGAATTTCATTGGGAAATCCCGATTTGAAACCGAATTTTGTTCACAGTGCTTTTGTAAATTACAACATTTACAAGCCCGTTTCAGGACAGTATTTTTGGTCGCGCTTGAGCACTTCGATCACTCAGAATGCATTCACAAGTTCTGTTGAGTTTGATCAATTTGGGAGAACTTACACCAAAACAGTAAATACGAATGGAAACAGTTACTCCAATTTGTATTTGGGTGGGGGATTTCCGATCTACAAACAAGTGTTGGAACTCGGACCGAGCATCAATGCAGGATATTCACGGTTCAACAACTATGTCAACGGTGTACGAAATTTGACGATCAATCAATCCATCGGTGCTGGGTTGGATTTATCGTTTGAAACGGATTCGTTGGAGTTTTCCATCGGAGGAGAGTTTTCCTACACAGACCCAAATAGTTCAATTAGTTCGGCTTCGAGTTTGCCCTATTCAACGCAGCGGTATTCTGCTAATTTGATGCTTAAGTTGCCGTTCCGAATTGGCATTGAGTCCGATGCAATGTACACCGTCAATTCCAAACGTGCGGATGGTTACAACATCAATTTCCTGATTTGGAACGCTTCCATCACGCGAAGTTTTGGGAAATTGGAAAACCTGATTGCTGGCGTCACGGTGTACGATATTTTGAATCAGAATATCAGTGCGGGAAGGGATGTCAACGCGAACGTGATTACCGATAGTAAAACCAATATCATTGCACGGTATTTCTTGGTGAAATTGACCTACAAGTTTAACAGCTCAAAAATCAAAGAAGATGAATCTCATTTCTAGAATTAAAACCTTTTTTCTGCTCGTGTTGCTCAGTATTTCTTTTGCTTCGCAGGGACAAATTACTGCTGGAAAAATAACATACGAGCGAAAAACGAATTTGTTTAAGCGTTTCAAAGATCCCAACATGGTCAAGTGGATTGGAGAGAAAAACAAAACAAAGATTGAAAGTTTTGAATTGTATTTCAACGATTCACTGTCCGTTTTCGTGCCGGTAGAGGTAGTGGGAAAGGACGAATTATCGTGGACAACGAATAAAAATACGGTTTCACAAAATTTGAAACAAGGCACGCGTTTTTCCATCCTCAATGTGTGGGGAGAAAATTTGTATGTACAAGATTCAACCGTCAAACGCGAGTGGAAAATCACCGAAAGTAAACGCAAGATTGGAAAATATGAATGCAGAAAAGCGATTTGGGTAGTCAACGATTCAACCCGTATTTACGCGTGGTTTAGCGACGAGATTATACCAAGTGTCGGACCTGAAACCTTTACCGGTTTGCCAGGTGCAATTCTCGGTGTAGCAACCGAAGACGGTGGTGTAATTTATTTTGCAAAAACCGTTGAAGTTTTGACTCCGAATTTTGAGGAAATTTCTCCCAAAGTGGGAAAGAATAAAACCCTTACCGCTGAAGAACTCCGCGCAAAATTGGTCAAGCAATTTGGATCCCGGCCCGAAATGAAGGAATACATTGAGGATTTATTTATGTGGTAGCAGCAGCGCAATACAGGCGGATGATCGAAGGTAGACGATACATATTAGCGGCGGAAGATGACAACGACGATCAGTTGTTGATGGAGTCAGCGTTCTCTGAATTGGATGCGCCTTACGATCTTATTTTCGTTGAAAACGGCATGGAGCTTATTGCATTTCTCGAAAACGCATCTTCGCTCCCGGAACTACTCATCTTGGATTTGAATATGCCCAAGATGAGTGGATTGGAAGCATTGGATGTACTTCACGGTAAGCCGTATTTCCAAACGTTCAAAACCGTTGTTTTCAGCACTACTTATTCGGAAGGCGAACAGCTTCGTTTGCAACAACGAGGTGTATATTCATGCTTCACCAAGCCATTAACGTATGCTTCGCTGATGGAAATCACAGCAACGTTTGTGCAGTTGGTCGCAGGACCGGTAAACTGATTATTTTTTTCCGAAGAGCTCTTCTACTTTTTGGAACCGATAGTTGAAGATTTCTTCCAATTTGGATTTCACTAAAATTGGATGTGCGATCCGCCCCAAGATTCCAAGTGGAAGTTCGTAGGAAACAATATCTGTCATTTCTACACCGCCATCGACTGCTTTAAAATGATGCTCGTGGTGCCACATTTTGTAGGGGCCTGTGCGCTGTTCGTCAACGAAAAATTGTTCTTCGTGCACGTATTTAATTTCGGTTACCCAATTCAGCGGAATTCCCAACAAGGGTTTCACTTTGTACGCGATCATCAATCCTTCGTACATTTTTGCCGGATTTTCAGTTAGAATATCGAAGCCCATGTAGTCTGGTGTGATCGTTTGCAAATTATTGGGCGACGAGAAAAAGTCCCAACATGTTTTCAAAT